>CANJEY010000413.1 GCA_947472615.1 Beijerinckiaceae bacterium | reverse complement strand
GTCGATCATCGCCTCGATTTGCCGCAGCCATGCGGGACCGTCGGTCGGATCGAGGAAAATGCCGAACTCCCCGGCGGCTTCGAGGTGGGCGGCGATGTCGGACAGAACCGCGGGCGTGCCGGTGGTCAGCGCCTCGACCGGCGGCAACCCGAAGCCTTCGGCGAACGACGGCATCAGCAGCGCGCGCGCGCCGGCCATCACGCTGCGCAGCGCCGGCGTCGACAGGCCGCGCGCGAAATAGACGTGTTCACGCAGCGCATCGCACTTCTCGAGATAATACAGGATGGATTGCGACGACCAGCCCGGCGAACCGGCGATCACCAGCACAGGCGCGTCCTTGCCGCGCTTGCGGACGAGTTCGCGCCACAATTGCAGCAGCAACATATGATTCTTGCGCGGCTCGACGGCGCCGCAGATGACGAAATAGGGCCGCGCCTTCAGGTCAGGATCGGCCGGCATCGGGGCGATGAAAGCGTCGCTGATCGGCAGCGTCACCGGATAGATCGGGATCTCGCGTGCGCCGCGCCGTTGCAGTTCGGCCAGCGTCGCCTCGCGCGAGGCTTCGCTCGGCACGATGATCGCGTTCGCATAGCGAATAACGGCTTCCATCACGGCGTGATGCGACGCAGACGTGCTGGGCGCGACGAGTTCCGGCGTTTCCAGCGGAATGACATCGTGCACCATGAAGACCGAAACGATGTCAGGCCGCTTGTCGAGCCATGCGAGGAAGCGCGGCACGCTCAGTCCGTAATGGCCGACGTTCAGATAGATCGAGTTGACCGGAAGTCCGAGCGTCGTGCCACCGAATGTCCACGGCCCGCGCGAGATGAGCCGCACGAAACGGATCGCGCTGCGCCCCCACAGATAGGCCTTCGACCGGCGCCTGCGCGGCTGCGCCAACGGATGTGCAGGGTCCGCCAGAAATCGCTTGAAGCGCGCATAGGCTGGATCGTGGTCGCGATCCATCGTTTCGCGCCAGTAGGAATCCAGCAGTTCGATGCCGTAGCGCAGCTTCTTGCGTCCGAACCAGCGCATGCCCCACATCATGGGCGCGATGCCGACAAAGTCCGCCGGCCAGTCGTGATAGAGCGAGGTGGCGTAGCCGAAGTCGATGCGGTCGATGCCCCGTGGCGTCGCGCTGAAGGGTCCGAGCATCAGCCGGACCATGTCGAACGCGATCGGCCTCGTCATGCTGGATCGACCGTGAACAAAGCCGGCGCTGAAAGCACCCGCATTACCGCTTCAGAAGTCGGTTGGCGGTTCCGACATTGAGGCCCGCGGCTTCGAGCGACGACAGCTCTTCCTGCGTCGCCAGAACCGCGCCTTCGATCTGCTCGCGCGTATGCTTCGCCGAGATGAAGAAGCGCAGGCGCGCGGATTTCTCCGGCACGCCAGGCGGGATGATCGGAAACGCGTTGATGCCGCGCTTCAACAGACGATCGGCGAGGATGACGGTGCGAAGCGTGTCGCCGACGATGATCGGCGTAACCGCAAAACCCCAGCTCGATCCGACGTCGAGCCCGGCGGCGCGCGCCTTGTCGATGAACAGACGGCCATTGGCCTGCAATTGCGCGACGCGCTGCGGCTCCCGCTTCATGATGTCGAGCGCCACGATCGACGCGACCGTCGCCGGACCCGGCATGCCGACGCTGTAAACGAGGCCGTTTGCGGCGAACTTCAGATAATCGACGAGCGCATGATTGCCGGCGACATAGCCGCCGCAACTCACGAGCGTCTTCGACAGCGTGCCGAGCCAGAGATCGACGCGGCGCGGATCGACGCCCGCGTGCTCCCACACGCCCATGCCGGTCTTGCCGAGCACGCCGATCGAATGCGCCTCGTCGACCATCAGCCAAGCGCCCCAGCGCTCCTTGATCTCGACGAGACGGGCGAGATCGGGGCCGTCGCCGTCCATCGAGTAGAGGCCTTCGGCGACGATCAGCACGCGCTCGAATGAATCGCGCGACGTTTCGAGAATCGATTCCAGCACGTCGAGATCGTTGTGCGGGAAGGTGCGACGCGCCGCGCCCGACAATTGCGTGCCGACCATGATGCAATTGTGGATCAGCGCATCATGGATCACCAGATCCTTGGAGCCGACCAGCGCATCGATCACGGTGACGGCGGTGGCGTGGCCACTGACGAATACGGCAGCGTCATCGGCCTGATAGACTGACGCAAGACCTTCCTCGAGATCGCGATGGAAACGCCGTTCGCCGGCCGTGATGCGGCTCGCCGAAACGCTGGTGCCCCACTTGCCGGCGACATCGGCGACGGCCGCCGTAATCTCCGGATGACCGTTGAGGCCGAGATAATCGTAAGACGCGAAGTTCACGACCTGCTGGTTGCCGATCAGGCTCTCCGCGCCGGCCTTGGCGTCGTGAACGCGATAAAACGGATTGGACAGCCCTAGAACGTCGGCAGCGGCGCGCTGCGTCTTGAACACCTGAAACGCTGGCAGGCTTTCGAACGACGTATCCCAGGTCTTTGTCGGTGCGGGCTTTGCGACCTTGGCGGGCTCGGTCTGCCGACCGTTGGCCCGCATACTCTGCAGAAGCGCCGATCGATCGGATGGCGACAGGCGGTCGGTCGTTCTACGGCTCATTGCAACCTCTTTACCGAACGCCTTTGTTCGCCGATGGCTTCAGCGACGGCCGCGATGTCATCGCGGTTGACGTCCTCGGTAGAATGCTTCTCGGCGAGGCTTTGATTGATCATGCCCTCGACCGTCTCGCCGCGCTCGGCCGGACCTTCGCCAGCAGGACGAAGGTTGGCGATCATGCGCCCGGCGAGATCGGTGAGGTTCGTTACCGACGTAATGGCGATGAGCGGCAATTCAACCCCGAACCGCTTCTCAATATCCATGCGCAGTTCGAGACCCATCAACGAATCCATCCCGAGTTCGGACAGCGGACGATGGATGTCGAGTTCTTCGGACGACAGGCGCAGAATGCGGCCCACCTCGACGGCGAGCAGTTCCGCCACCTTCACGCGCGCTTCGATCTCGCTGACGCCTTCGATCAGCTTCAGGATGTCGACGCCTTCCACCGCCTCGGCGTCGCCGCGAGCGCGGAAGACGCGGGCGAACGACGGAGTCGCCAGCAGCTTCAGGTCGCGCATCGCTCCGCCGGCATGAATGTCGGCGAAGTAATGCGTGGCGTCGCCGTTCGGGTTCATCAGCATCTGGCCGAGTTGTTCGAGCGCGTCGCGCGACGGAATGCCGACGACGCCGGTGGCGCGCGCCAGTTTCTTCGCGGTCTCGGCGTCGCGGGCCAGCACGCCCGCGTCCGCAATCGCGCCCCACGCCACCGCGAGCGCCGGCGCGCCTTCAGCGCGGCGCTTGCGGGCGAGGCCCTGCAAATAGCCGTTGGCGGCCACATAGGCACTCTGGCCGGGGCTGCCGATCAGCGTCGTGGCGGACGAATAGAGCACGAAGTAATCGAGCTTCAGATGGCGCGTGGCGCGGTCGATCTGCATCGCGCCCGCTACTTTCGGGGCGAGAACCTTGCGCACCATCTCGGGATCGAGTCCCGACATCAGCCGGTCTTCCAGCACCATCGCGGTGTGGATGACACCCGCAAGTCTGCCGTAGCGCGACAGAATGCGGTTGATCAGCGCGTCGACGGACGCGCCGTCGGTGACATCGACCTGCTCAACCTCGAAGCGCGCGCCCATGGCGCGGATCGCGGCGGCGCGCATTTCCAGCGCGCCGCTGATCGCGCCCTTGCGGGACGCGACGATGATGTTCTGCGCCCCCTGCTCGGCCAGCCAGGCAGCGGTTTCGAACCCGAACCCGCCCGTGCCGCCAACCACGAGATGCACGCCGGACTTCGGCTTGAACTTCACCTGATTGTTGGCTGCCGGCACCGGACGGCGCGGCGGCGCGATCAGAATCTTGCCGACATGGCCGGCGCTCTGCATCAACCGGAATGCCGACGGCACATCCTCGGCCTCGAACACCCGGTAGGGCAGCGGCGTCAGATTACCGTCCTCGAAGGCGCGTTCGAGTTCGCGC
>CANJEY010000412.1 GCA_947472615.1 Beijerinckiaceae bacterium | reverse complement strand
TCGACGATGGCGAGCGGCGCGTCGATGCGCTTGGCGAGCGCGCGGGCGCGCACCACGCCGCCGACGTCGGGCGACACGACCATCGTGTTCTGGAGTTTCAACGTCTCCTTGATGTCGCGCACCATCACCGGCGCGCCGAACAGATTGTCGGTCGGAATGTCGAAGAAGCCCTGAATCTGGCCGGCGTGCAGATCCACCGTCAGCACGCGGTCGACGCCCGCCTGCGTGATCAGGTTGGACACGAGCTTGGCGGAGATCGGGGTGCGGCCGCTGGCGCGGCGATCCTGCCGGGCATAGCCGAAATAGGGGATCACGGCCGTGATGCGGCGCGCCGAGGAGCGGCGCAGCGCGTCGGTCATGATCAGCAGTTCCATCAAGTGGTCGTTCGCCGGAAACGAGGTCGACTGGACGATGAAGGCATCCTTGCCGCGCACGTTTTCGAGAATCTCGACGAAGATTTCCATGTCGGCGAAGCGTCGCACCTGACAGCGGGTCAGCGGCACGCCCAGATAGGCCGCGATGGCCTCCGTCAGCGCCCGATTTGAATTTCCGGCCAGGATCTTGATCGCTTCAGCCATGCCTCAAGTCTCCGTCCAGCCACGCCGCGGCACGCTCTTAGCAGCGTTGCGGCAGGCGAACAATATGACGCGCGCGCGACGGCGCGCGATCCACTGAAATTACGGCAATTGCGTAAATTTTAGCTTCAGCGGACCGGCGAAAAGCTCAGCGCGCGAGCCGGCGGCGCGGCGGCCGGGAAGGGGCCGCCGGGCGTGGCGCGCGCCACGGCGCCTGACGCCATGGCTTCCGGCGTGTTGGTTAGGAACGCCGCAATATCTTCTGCACTGCGGGCGGCGAGCGCCTGCACGGCGCGATCGTCGACGAGGCCCCAGGGATCCTGTGCGGAACCTTTCAGCACGATCGCGTCCTCGACGCGCTGCAACCGCCGCTTCTGGCCGTCGAACACGTCCCAGACGACCGCAATCGCCGCGCCGCCGTCGATCGGGTAGGCGTTGAGATAACCGCGCGCGAGGTAATGCGCTTTCGCCGGTTCCGCCATGACGACGTCGCGCGTGGCGGCGGCCGACTGAAGCTGCGCGTCGAATTTTTGCGCGATCACGGCCGGAGGACCGTCGACGCTGAACACCGCGAGCGTGGCGGCTGCGGGGCTCACGCCGGGGCGCGCCTGAATGCGCGGCGCGCGTTGGCTATTGTCAGCCTGCAGGCCGCCCGCAACGTCGTTGCAGCCGGCGAGTCCGCCCGCCAAGACCAGCATGGCCAGGCCGCCGGAGATCCGGCGCACAGCTTTGTTCATCACCATATCCGACGCCTCTGCCGCTCGGCCCTTGCGGCGTCCGGCGGCTTGTAAGGCAGTGCTAACGGGTTTTGGGTTTGCGGTCCAGACGCAGGCTCGGCTGCAGCGCTCCATCAAAAAGTCGTCCACTCTTGCCAACGCATGTTCTAGATGTCCGCCATGAGCCGCCCACCACTCGATTCCGGCGCACCTCCGGCGCTCGGCGATCTGCCGGACGAAGCCGAATTCGCCGACGACGAGGCCGACGATCTGCCGGAGCTTCCGGTCCGGATCGAGGAGGAAGAAGCCGCGCCCGCCTCCGTCCTGCGCGGGACCGCCGTGATCCGCGCGCATCTGCGCGACGCTCCGAAAGGCCCGGGCGTCTATCGCATGATCGGCGAAACCGGCGAGGTGCTCTACGTCGGCAAGGCGCGCAGCATTCGCAAGCGCATCGCCAGCTACGCGCGCGGGATGGGTCACACCAACCGCATCGCCCGCATGATCGGCCTCACCGCCTCGATGGTGTTCGTCTCGACGCAGACGGAAACCGAGGCGTTGCTGCTCGAAGCGAATTACATCAAGCAGATGAAGCCGCGCTTCAACGTGCTGATGCGGGACGACAAGTCGTTTCCCTACATTCTGCTGACCGGCGATCACGCCGCGCCGTTGCTGAGCAAGCATCGAGGTTCGCGCAACCGCAAGGGCGATTATTTCGGGCCGTTCGCCAGCGTCTGGGCCGTCAACCGCACGTTGAACGCGCTGCAGCGCGCCTTCCTGCTGCGCTCGTGCACGGATTCGTATTACGAGAACCGCACCCGGCCGTGCCTGCTCTACCAGATCAAGCGATGCTCGGGCCCGTGCACGGGCGAGATCAGCCACACCGATTACGCCGGGCTCGTCGGCTCGGCGCGCGACTTTCTGTCGGGCAAGAGCCGCGACGTGCGCGACCGGCTGGCGACCGAAATGAGCGAAGCCGCGGAGGCGCTGGAATTCGAGCGTGCGGCGCGGCTGCGCGACCGCATCTCGGCGCTGTCGGCCATTCAGGGCGCGCAGGGCGTCAATCCGCGCAACACCGAAGAGGCCGACGTCTTCTCGATCGTCGAGCAGGCCGGGCATTTCTGCATCGAGGTCGTGTTCTTCCGCACCTTCCAGAACTGGGGCAACCGCGCCTATTTCCCGCGCGCCGACCGCAGCCTGACGGCGGCCGAAGTGCTCGACGCCTTTCTGGCGCAGTTCTACGAGGACAAGCCGCCGCCGCGCCTCGTGCTGCTGTCGCACGAGATCGAGAGCCGCGCGCTGCTGGCTGAAGCCCTGTCGGCCAAGGCCGACCACAAGATCGAGGTGGCGGTCCCGCAGCGCGGCGAGCGGCGGGAACTCGTCGATCATGCGACGAACAATGCGCGCGAGACGATGGGGCGGAAGCTCTCCGATCATCTGGCGCAGGAGAAGCTGCTCGGCGCGCTGGCGGAGGCGTTCGGGATCGAGCGCAAGCTGCGGCGCGTCGAGGTCTACGACAATTCGCACATCATGGGCACGAACGCCGTCGGGGCCATGGTGGTGGCGGGCGCGGGCGGATTCATGAAGGCGCATTACCGCACGTTCAACATCAAGAGTACTGAACTGACGCCGGGCGACGATTACGGCATGATGCGCGAGGTTCTGGGCCGCCGCTTCGCCCGGTTGGCGAAAGAGGAGGCGGCGACCGCGCCGCGTCCCGAAATTGCGCCGAATGACGTTTCCGCCACGACGAGCAAAGGCCCGGAAGCGCCCGACGTCATACCGGACCCCGACTCCTTCCCCAACCGGCCCGACCTGATCCTGATCGACGGCGGCAAAGGCCAGTTCGAGGCGGCGCGCGACGTGCTGCGCGAGCTGGGCGTCACGGGGGTCGAGGTCGCGTCCATCGCCAAGGGGCCGGACCGCAACGCCGGCCGCGAGACCTTCTTCCTGCCGGGCCGCGAGCCGTTCCGGCTGCCGCCGCGCGATCCAGCGCTGTATTTCGTCCAGCGCCTGCGCGACGAGGCGCATCGCTTCGCCATCGGTACGCACCGGGCGCGTCGCAAGAAGGATTTCACCCGCAGCCCGCTCGACGAGATCGCCGGCGTCGGCCCCGCCCGCAAGCGCGCGCTGCTGCACGCCTTCGGCACCGCCAAGGCGATTTCCCGCGCCTCGCTCGGCGATCTCGAGAAGGTCACGGGCATCAACGCCGCCACCGCGAAGCTGGTCTATGATTTCTTCAACGAGAAGAATTGAGGATGACGATGATCCTGCGCAGCACCGACACGTCGCCGTTCGGCCGCAAGGCGCGCATCGCCGCCATGCATCTGGGGTTGATGGATCGCGTCCGTATCGTGGAAGCGAGCGTCTCCGATCCGGATGATGCGTTGCGCCGGGACAATCCGCTCGGCAAGATGCCGGCGCTGCTGCTCGACGACGGCCGCGCCGTTTTCGACAGTCCGGTCATTCTGGAAGTCTTCGATCATGCGGCGGGCGGCGGACGGATCATCCCGGCCGACTGGGACGCGCGCATCGCGGCGCTGACCCAGCAGGCGCTGGGCGACGGGATCATGGAAGCGGCGATCCTGATCGTCTACGAGGCGCGCTACCGGCCGGAAGCGATCCGCCACGAGCCGTGGGTCGCGTATCAGCGCGAGAAGATCGAGCGCAGTCTGGCGGCGCTGGCGGCCGCGCCGCCCGATCCGCGCGTCGTGTCCGTTGGGACGATCACGATTGGTTGTGCGCTCGGCTATCTGG
>CANJEY010000411.1 GCA_947472615.1 Beijerinckiaceae bacterium | reverse complement strand
TGGGACGGATCCTGCTCATCCTGTCATTGATGTGCGCGCTGCTGGTCGGTGCGAACGATGCCATCGCGCATGGCCTCGAGCAGAACGCTTGCCTCGATACGGCGGCGGTCTCCACGATCGGTCACGACCGCGGCGACAGCGATCAGGTTCCGGCCGATGCTGATAAGGGCTATCCGCATCATCATGCCGGCTGCCATGGCCATCAGTCCTGCGACGTCCGGGACTCGGCGGCGCTGGGTCTGGCGGCGCCGGACGAGCGTTCCTTTGTCGCCTATCGAGACGCTGCCGCGCATTCCCTGTCGATCCATCCGGGGCTTCGTCCCCCCATCGCCTGACGCTCAGTGAAGCCCGCGCCCTGCGCGGCGGATCGTGAACGTCAGGAGTTCCTAAATGCATCTTCACATCGCGGCCCTCGTGGCCGCTGCGTGCTGCGCGTCGTTTGCGCAGGCGCAGGTGGCGTCATCCCCGGTTGCGGGAGAGTTCGCCATCCATCCTCTGTCGCTTGAGCAGGCGCTGGAGGCGGCGCTGGCGCGTGCCCCCGCGCTTCAGGCCGCCGCGGCCGACATCCGGGCTGCCGAAGCAGGCCGTACCATCGCCGGGCTTCGTCCCAATCCCGAAGTGCAGGTCGAGGTCGAGAATGTCGGCGGCACGGGGGAATATAAAGGAACGCAGAGCGCGGAGGTGACTTCGGCCCTCGCCCTGCCGATCGAGCTTGGTGGCAAGCGGAGCGCGCGGATCGGGCTGGCCATGGCCCAGACGACCGAAGCGCGGGTTGAGGCGATGATGGCGGCTGCCGAACTGCGCGAGGCGATCGTCACAGCCTATGTCGCGGTGCTTGCGGCCGACCGCCGGGTCGAGTTCGCGACGCGCGCGGCGGAGTTCGCCTCGGTCGGCCATCGCGCGGCGAGCGCACGCGTCACCGCAGGCTCCGCCTCGCCGATCGAACAGCAGCGCGCCGAGGTGCTGCGGATCAACGCCGAGCTGGCGGTCGAAAAGGCGTGGCGCGATGCCGTCAATGCCCGGGCGAGCCTCGGCCGCCTGACCGGCCTTCCGATCGCGGGGCCGCTCGACGGCGTCTGGTTCGAACAGGTCAACGGCCCAGGCCCGGTCGCCCCGCGATCCGTCGACGGGACGCTCTCGCTCGCAGCGGCCGAGGCAAATCTGTCGATCGCATCCGCGCAAGTCCGTCTCGCGCGGGCGCAGCGTGTGCCCGACATCACCCTGAGCGCGGGCGCGCGGCGGCTTTCGGCCTCGAACGATACCGCCGCCGTCTTCGGCGTCGCGGTATCGTTTCCGCTGTTCAATTCAGGGCGCGCAGGCGTGGACCAGGCGATGGCGCAGCAGTCTGCCGCGGAAGCGCGCAAGCGGGTGGCGTTCGCCGAAGCCGAACAGGAACTTGCGCGCGCCGAAGCCGCGCTTGCCGATGCCTCCGCCGATGCCCGGGCAGCAGGAGGTCCCGCGCTTGCCGCGGCGCAGGAAGCCGCGCGGATCGCGGAGCTTGGCTATGCCAGCGGCAAGTTCGGTCAGCTCGATCTGATCGAGGCGCAGCGCACGCTCGGCGACACGCGGGCGCGGCACGTCGATGCGCTCGAAGCCTATCACCTCGCCAAGGCGCGCCTGGCCCGTCTGATGACGCCCGCGCCTGGCACCTCTGTTTCGGAGATTTCAGAATGATCATCGAGGACAAGCGATTGCTTGCAGCGGTCGCGGGCGCGGTCATCGTCGCCGCTGCGGGCGGCTATGGCGTTGCGCGATTGACCGCGGATGCGCCCTCGGCAGCGGTTGACGAAGAAGCCGAGGCGGCACCTGCCGACGGCATCGTGCTTTCGCCCGAGGCAGTGCGAACGGCGGGGATCGGCGTCGAGGCGGTCAGGGCGGGCGGCTTCGGTGCGGAAATCGTGGCGCAGGCCATTGTCGCCTCGTCGCCGACCGGGGAGGCGATCGTCACGGCACGCGCGGGCGGCGCGGTGACGCGCGTGCTCAAGCGACTGGGCGATCCGGTGCGCGCAGGCGAAGCGATCGCGATCATCGAGAGCCGCGACGCGGTGGCGATCGCGGCGGACCGGAGCACGGCCGCTGCCCGGTCGACGCTCGCCCGGCGCAATCTCGCGCGCGAACGCTATCTGTTCGAGCAAAAGGTGTCGTCGCGCGCGGACTATGAAACCGCGCAGGCGGAGGCAGCCGCCGCTGCCGCCGAGGCGCATCGCGCGCAGGTTTCGGCCGGTGCCGCCAATGTGACGCGCGACGGGTGCGGCAGCATCGTCGCCAGCCCGATATCGGGGCGGGTGACGGCGCAAAGCGTGACGCTGGGCGCGTTCGTCCAGCCGGAAACCGAACTGTTCCGCGTCGCCGATCCGCGCCAGATCCAGGTCGAGGCGGCGGTCGGCCCGGGCGACATCGCGCGCCTGCGGGCAGGCGACCGCGCCGTCGTCGAACTGGCGGACGGTGCCGCCGTCGAAGGACGCGTGCGTTCGGTCACGCCGACGCTCAGCGGGCAGACGCGTTCGGCGACGGCGGTCGTCGATGTGGCGGGCGGCGCGCTCCAGCCGGGGCTCGGCGTTCGCGTCCGCCTCTTTCCGAGCGCGAGCGCGGCGGTCAGCGCGATCGTCATTCCCGAAGTCGCACTGCAGACCCTGGAGGGCAAGGATGTCGTCTTCGTCCGCCGTCCCCGCGTCTCCCTTTCAGCAGCCGTCCAAAGGCGGCATAACGGGGGAAACAGAGATGAACCGCACGACGTTCCGCAAGCAACTGTCCCAGGCCTCGGCCACCGCCCTGGCGTTCGCGATGCTCGCCCATCCGGCCGCCGCCCGCGCGCAGGGCCAGGCCCAGGCCGCCACCACCACCTACAGCTTCGAAATCGCGCCCCAGAACCTCGCCGACGCGCTCGCCGCCTTCATCATTCCCAATACGACCCGAGAAGCATGGCGAAACAATGGGCGTTGAAACTTCGCCGGATGGCAGGCATTTCATGGTGCTTCGTCATTATGGCAACGTGCAAAATAATGCGCTTACGAGCGTGCTTGAGATTTTCCGTACCGATCACCCTCAAGGCGCTCCGGCGGCGGGGGTGGCGAAATTTGTCGGACCGAATCAACGATTCAATCTGGTAGATCACGGCGTGCTGACAAATCTTGGGGGCGGGATTGCAATTCGCGCGCCGCGATGGGACGCGGATGGAAGGGCCCCCCGCTCATCCTGAGGAGCCGTTGAGCTTGTCGAAATGGCGTCTCGAAGGACCTCACTGTTGCGCTCCTTCGAGACGGGCCTTCGCCGGGCTCAGTCCCTCCTCAGGATGAGCGGAGTATTCATTTGAAGGACAATGAAGATGTTCCGCATGATCCATACCGCGTCCTGAACTCCCGATCTTCTCCAGATTGAAAGCATGCCCCATGTCCGCTTGCAGGAACTTGTTCATCGCAGCCGCGCTGTCCGGCGCGATCGTCTCACCCGCCGCCGCCCATGCGCTTACGGTGCGCTTACGCAGTTACGGTGCAGTTTCGGTGACACCTCACTTAACCCCCAAACTCGCTGACGACTGACGACGGGGACAGTCAATAGACTGTCCCCGGGCCACCGCCGGATTGAAGGCGCCGGAGTGAGCAGCCAGTGAGGCCTGGCGGCGCGGGTGCGGCTTTCCTTCAAGTGCCCGATATGCTATAGGAATACGTCCGATTGCGTTGGCGCGTGGATCGGGTGGGGTGGTTCGTCCGCCCGGGCTCTTTGGATTCTTTGGCCACCGCATTCTCAGCGCGCGCGTACGCCCGGCTTTGCGCAATTATATTACACGATATCGATGATCTTTGTGACCGTAAGGGGCTGGCGCCACGCATTCCGGCGTTCCGCGATGGCGAACATCGGCGATTGAAGAAATGGTGCCCCCAGAGAGACTCGAACTCCCGACCTGCGGTTTAGGAAACCGTTGCTCTGTCCTGCTGAGCTATGGGGGCACGGCGCCGGTGGTTACCGGCCCGCTTGCCGGCGGTCAATTGTCTTGCCCCGGCGGACGCACCGGAAAGGGCAGCGGCGACACCGCAATGCCTTCCTCGATCAGCGCCT
>CANJEY010000410.1 GCA_947472615.1 Beijerinckiaceae bacterium | reverse complement strand
TTTGTCCCGAGATCAGTGTCGACGATCTTGCGGCGCGGGCCGGCACGATTGGCTACGAAATTCTTACCAACCTCGGTCGGCGCTACCACCGCGACTATCGGCCTGCCTGAAGTTTCGACTCGTCAGGACGTTTTTGTTCCTGTAATGTTCTCATCACTGCCCGATGGAGAACAGCCATGACCGATTCGTCCCTCTCCGCCTCTCCCACCGCCCGCCGTCTTGTGGTTCGCTCCAAAGGCTTTGAAGACGCCGCTGCGTCCGTGCAAGCCGCGCTCGAGCAATTGCGCCGGGCCGAAGACACGCTGGAACAGCAACTCGCCGATCTGCGCTTGTATCTGCGCGGCAACGTCGCCGCCGCTCCCATCACGCACTGAGGCCTTATCCGTGGCGAAACCCCGCGCGAACTTCGTCTGTCAGAACTGCGGCGCTGTCTCGAACCGCTGGCAGGGCAAGTGCGAAGCCTGCGGCGAGTGGAACAGTTTCACGGAAGAGAACGCCGCCTCCGGCATCGGCGCACAGGCGGGCCGTCACGCCCGCAAGGGCCGCGTGTTCGCGCTGGAGGGACTCGCGGGTGAATCGCGCTCTGCCCCGCGCATCATCTCCGGCATCGGCGAACTGGATCGCGTCACCGGCGGCGGTTTCGTGCCCGGATCCGTGATCCTGATCGGCGGCGAACCCGGCATCGGCAAGTCGACGCTTCTCATACAGGCCTGCGCCACACTGGCCGATCGCGGCCACCGGGTCTGCTATATTTCCGGCGAAGAGGCTGTGGCGCAGGTGCGCCTGCGGGCCGAACGGCTTGGCCTTGCCAAGTCCAACGTCGAACTCGCGGCCGAAACCAGCGTCGAGGACATCGCCACCACGCTGCTCGAGGGCAAGCGCCCATCGCTCGTGGTGATCGACTCGATCCAGACCATGTGGACCGATGCTGTCGATTCCACCCCCGGCACAGTCACGCAGGTGCGCGGCGCGGCCCAGTCGCTGATCCGCTACGCCAAGAGCACGGGTGCCACCGTCATTCTGGTCGGACACGTCACCAAGGACGGCCAGATCGCCGGACCGCGCGTCGTCGAGCACATGGTCGACGCTGTTGTGTCGTTCGAGGGCGACGGTGGCCACCATTTCCGCATTCTACGGGCGGTGAAGAACCGTTTCGGCCCGACCGACGAAATCGGCGTTTTCGAGATGACCGGCGCCGGCCTGCGGGAAGTGACGAATCCGTCGGCGCTGTTTCTGGCCGGCCGCGACGCCTCCGCGCCCGGCACCGCGGTCTTCGCCGGCATGGAGGGAACCCGCCCGGTGCTGGTCGAGATTCAGGCGCTTGTCGCCCCCACCGCGCTCGGCACGCCGCGCCGCGCGGTCGTCGGCTGGGATCCAAGCCGCCTGTCAATGGTGATCGCTGTGCTGGAAGCGCACGCCGGCCTGCGGCTCGGTCAGCACGACGTCTATCTGAACGTGGCGGGTGGATTGCGCATCAGCGAACCGGCCGCCGACCTCGCGGCCGCCGCCGCGCTGGTGTCGTCCCTGACCGGAGCGCAATTGTCTGTGGATTCCGTCTATTTCGGCGAACTGGGACTTTCCGGCTCGGTGCGGCCGGTCTCGCACTCGCCGGCGCGCCTCAAGGAGGCCGCGAAGCTCGGATTTCACGCCGCCGTCGCGCCCGCCGCCGCGCGCGAATCCTCGGACGCGACGATTTCGGTCAACGCCTGCAACCATATCTCGGCTCTGGTCGCGGACATCGCCGCCATAGGCGCGGAAACGCGGCGCACAAAGGAACGTCCACGCCCGACCGCCGTCGCGCCGCGCTGAGGCGGGTTTCGGCCGTCTTCGACGTCGCAACGTGCTTTACGGGGAGTTGACGCGACCTCAGACGGGGTGACGCCAGAGACTTGCTTCGTTATAAGTCGCCTCAGCGTCGCCGGGCCACGGGTCGGCGTGGGAGTCGGCCCACCGGGCCAAAGATGCGAGCGCTTGTTGATGCCTTCCTATCTGGATCTGGGTCTTATCGGCGTTGTTCTCGTTTCTGCGCTGCTATCGATGCTGCGCGGCTTCACGCGCGAAATACTGGCGATCGCGTCGTGGATCGCGGCGGCGGCGGCGGCCTATTACTTCCACCCGATGGCCCTGCCCTACGTGAAACCCTACATCCAGAAGGACACGATCGCATTGGCGGTCGCGGCAGCGGGCGTGTTCTTCGTCACGCTCGTGCTGGTGTCGTTCATCACGGTCAAGATTTCCGACATGATCCTCGACTCGAAGATCGGCGCGCTCGACCGTTCGCTCGGCTTCCTGTTCGGCGCGGGGCGCGGCCTGCTGCTCTGCGTCGTCGCCTTCATCTTCTTCAACTGGCTGGTGCCGGACAAGTCGCAGCCGGATTGGGTGAAGAACGCCCGGACCAAGCCGCTGCTGCAGGCCACCGGCGAACAATTGATGGCGCTGCTGCCGGAAGATCCAGAAAGCGCCATCCTGAAACAGCTCAAGCGCCCGAAGGATTCCGGCGACGGTCCGGCTGAAGGCGAGGCTCCTGCGCCCGCCGCACCCGGCCGCCGCACCGATGCCGCTCCGGCCCGTCCGGTTCCGGCCGCCGACCGGCAGCGCCTCGATTCGATCCTGACGCGGGATAATCCAACGCCGGCGCGGCGCTGACCCTGACAATCGTATTGCGGCGCACTATGTATGGAGCGTACGCCGCATGAGTCGGCGCACGCTCCCAACGTATTCGAGTCGGATGGACGAGGGTCTGCGATCATGAGCGCGATCAACAACGACGCCGCATCCGAAACCGAACCCGACACAGATTTCGATCTCGATGGCGACACGCTGCGCGAAGAATGCGGCGTTTTCGGCATTTTCGGCCATCCGGACGCGGCAGCCATCACGGCGCTCGGCCTGCACGCCCTGCAGCATCGCGGACAGGAAGCCGCCGGCATCGTGGCGTTCGATGGCAAGCGCTTCAATTCCGAGCGCCGCCTCGGCCTCGTCGGCGACCACTTCTCCAGCGAACAGACGATCCAGCGCCTGCCGGGCTCGGCGGCGGTCGGCCATGTCCGCTATTCGACGGCGGGCGGCACGATTCTGCGCAACGTCCAGCCGCTGTTTTCGGAACTCGCCAGCGGCGGCTTCGCGGTCGGCCACAACGGCAATCTGACCAACGCGGTCACGCTGCGCCGCGATCTGATCCGCGACGGGGCGATCTATCAGTCCACATCCGACACCGAAGTGATCCTTCATCTCGTGGCGCGCAGCCGCAAGGGGCCGATCCTCGAACGCTTCATCGAGGCGCTGCGGCAGATCGAGGGCGCCTATTCGCTGGTGGCGCTCACCAACAAGAAACTGATCGGCGCGCGCGATCCACTCGGCATCCGTCCGCTTGTGCTGGGCTCGCTCGACGGCAAGTACATTCTGGCGTCCGAGACCTGCGCGCTCGACATCATCGGGGCGAAGTTCGAGCGCGACATCGAGAACGGCGAAATCGTCGTCATCTCCGACACAGGCATCGAGAGCCACAAGCCGTTTCCGCCGATGACGGCGCGCCCCTGCATCTTCGAATACATCTACTTCGCCCGCCCGGATTCAATCGTGCATGGCCGTTCGGTTTATGACGTTCGCAAGAAAATGGGCGCGCAACTCGCGCGCGAAACGCCGATCGAGGCCGACGTCATCGTGCCGGTGCCGGATTCCGGCGTGCCTGCCGCGCTCGGATATGCGCAACAGTCGGGCATTCCGTTCGAGCTTGGCATCATCCGAAATCACTATGTCGGCCGCACCTTCATTCAGCCACGCCAGTCGATCCGCGAGATCGGCGTGCGCATGAAGCACAGCGCCAATCGCTCCGTGGTGCGCGACAAACGCATCGTGCTGATCGACGATTCAATCGTGCGCGGCACCACGTCGGTCAAGATCGTGCAGATGATGCGCGAGGCCGGCGCGAAGGAAGTGCATTTCCGCATCTCGTCGCCGCCGATCACCCATCCCGATTATTACGGCATCGACACGCCGCGCCGCGAAAAACTGCTGGCCGCCACGCACAATGTCGAGGAAATGCGCCAGTTCATCGGCTGCGACAGCCTC
>CANJEY010000409.1 GCA_947472615.1 Beijerinckiaceae bacterium | reverse complement strand
TGAACGGCGCGAACAATGGAGGAAACGATGCAGAACAATTCAGTGCGACAGGCTGGCGCGCCGCGACGTCTGATGGCCGGCGTGCTCGGCGCCGCGGCCATGGCAGCCACCATGGCGATTTCCGCATCGGCGACGCGAGCCGATGAATTGCCTGGCGCGTATGTCGAACTGAAGAATGTCCGGCTGTGGGTTTCCGACTCGGGCGGCAACGGCACGCCAGTCATCTTCCTGCACGCCAATACGGGCACGATCGAGAACTGGCGCAAGCAGCGCGCCGCTTTCGTGGCCGCCGGCTACAGGTTCATCGCGTTCGATCGTCCTGGCTGGGGCAAGAGCCTCGTGCGCGAAGGCCAGAAGCCGATTCCAGTCGCCGACGATCTCGAAGAACTCGCCGATCAGTTGAAGCTCGACAAGTTCCACATCGTGGCGGTCGCAGGCGGCGGTTATATTGCGATGGACTACGCCGCGTGGAAGCCCGAACGCATTCGCGGCCTCGTGATCGCCGCAAGCGGCCTTGGCCTCGGCACTGACAAGGAAGCCGTCGCGTTTCGGGAGAACGCGGCCATTCCGGGCTTTGCCAAGCTGCCGCCCGAGGTGCGCGAGATGAGCCCCACCTATCGGGGGTTCAATCCCGAAGAGGTGAAGGTCTGGCTGGAGATCGAACACAACGCCAAGCAGAAGGACGCCATCAATCCGCCGCAGCGCAGCCCGAACACGCGCGAGAAGGTCGAGTCGATCAAGCCGCCGGTTCTGGTGCTGGCGGGCGACGTCGACCTGACGACGCCGTCTGGCGCGGTGCGGCTCTGGGCGCGGTATCTGAAGAACTACGAATTCGGACTCATTACCGAGGCCGGTCATTCCATCGCGTGGGAACAGCCCGAGCAGTTCAACCAGCGTGTGATGGAATTCCTCAAGAAGTACTGAGTCGTCGCGCGTCTGGACGCGATCGCGGAAACGTCGCAGTCTTCCTCACCCAACAGGTGAGGAAGACCATGACCGAATACAGGACCATCACCGTCACGCGCGATGGCGCGGCCGCCACCATCCAGTTCAAGACGCCCCTGATGGTGCACGACAAGAACGGCATCCCGCCGCGTCCGCCGGCGCTGCGCGAGATCGGCATGGCGATCAGCGAATTGCGGTTCGACAATCAGACGCGCGTCATCGTCATCACCGGCAAGGACGACGTGTTCATGTCGCCCGCCGCCAGCCATCCCAACATGCGCGGCCATACGCCTGGCGCCGATTGGGACATCATGCAGGCGTTGCAATATACGCTGCAGCAGATGGTCGAGGCGGAACTGCCGATCATTGCCAAGGTGAATGGCCTTGCGAAAGGTTTCGGGGCGAGTCTCGTGTTCGCCTGCGACTTCATTCTCGCCGCCGAAAATGCCGTGCTGTGCGATCATCATCTGGGCATGGGCGATGGCGAACCGCCGCTAGGGCACGCCGCCGCCGGCATCGTGCCGGGCGATGGCGGCACCTGCTTCGTGCCGCTGCATCTGCCGCCGACGGTGGCGCGCGAATTCCTCTGGCTTGGCAAACGGTTCACCGGCAAGCAATTGTACGATCGCGGCGTCATCAACGAGGCGGTTCCGTCTGCCGACCTCGACGCCACGACAAACCGCATGATTGCGGCGCTGCTGCGACGGCCGCCCTATGCGCTGGCGATGGCCAAGCGCGCCTTCAACAAGCCGATCGCCGAGCGGTTCAACTCGGTCTTCGATCTGTCGTGGGCTTACGAGATGCTGAATTTCACCCAGGAAGGCAAATACGTCGACGGGCGTGGAACGACGAAGCTTTGACGTTCAGTTGCGCGACAGGTCGAGCGTCGAAGGAACGAACAATTCCTCCGGCGCGACGATCCTGTCGGCGAGCCCCTGCGTCTGCGCATAGCGCGCGAAGGTCTCGATCACACGGCGGTTGGCTTTGAGACCGTAACTCCAGTAGTCTGGCCCCAGCAATTTGCGCATACGGTCGTATTCGTCCGCGCCCCACGGCAGCATCGTGCCGTGACGCATGTCGATCATCGCCTTTGCTCTCAGGAAGGCCTTGTAGACGCTGACCGCCACCCATGGATGCCGCTCGACCAGCGTACGGCGAATGCCCACGATATGCATGATTGGAAAGATGCCGGTGCGCTGGAAATATTCAAGTTCCTTCACCGGATAATCGGCGAACAGCCGGGCAACATGCGGGCTCGGCGACTTGCGTGAAAAGCAGGAGGGCGCGCGCGGGCTGATAATGGCGTCGATCTCGCCGCGCTCCAGCATGGTCGAGAGAGTTTGGTCTTCCGGAACCGTCGTCCAGTCGATGTCGGCCGGCAGCGTCAGCGGCGTGCGCTCCTTGCGGCCGGCTTCCTCGAGCCCGCCCGAGCGCCATTTGATCGACCGCACGTCGACGCCGTATTCATCCTGCAGAACGCCGCGTATCCACACATTGGCGGTCTGCTGATATTCCGGCACGCCGATGGTGCGACCCGCCAGATCTTCCGGCCGCGCGATGCCGCGATCGGCGCGAATGTAAACGCTCGAATGGCGAAACATGCGCAACGGGAAGGCCGGAATGCCCACATAGGGCGCATCGCCGCGCGCGGTTGTAACCACGTGTCCGCCAAGCGACAGTTCGGTGACGTCGAATTCTTCGTAGCCGAGCGAGCGGTGAAACATCTCGGGCGCTTCGATCAGCAGATGATGCGCTTTGCATCCCTCGATGCGCACACGTCCGTCGTAGAGCGCGGCGGTGCGGTCGTAGTAATTTGTCGCGATGCTCAAGGGCAGCATGTCAGCTCCGGATTCATGCGCCGCGAATGCGATCGACGATGGCGAACGGATCAGCCGGTTCGGCGTCGCCGCGCCAGGCGACGTGGCCATCTGGCCGCACCAGCACGAGCGCATTGCGATAGATGCGCGCCGTCGCATCTTCGTCGATATGGATGGATTTGATCGGCATGCCGCGCGTGCGCGCAGCTTCCAGCAATGCGTTTGCATCCGGCGGGTTGGGGCCGAGACGGAGCAGCACGAAGCCCGTGTCGAACAGATCGAAGATCGACCTCCCATCGGCGAGCCACACATGCGGCGCACGCGCGCCGGCGCGCGTCGAGGGCTTGAATGTTGCTGGCTCCGGATCGTCATGCGGCGCGCCGTCCTGAACGCAGACCGGCGAGTCCTCATACGTGTATTGAGCCTTCACGTGATCGGCAATCGAATAACGGCCGAGATTGCTGCGCCAGCGATCGAGCTCGTCCTTGTAGGCGACTGGATCGGCGCCTTTGGTCCAGCGCGGGATGCGCTGGATCGACTGGAACGTGCGCGTCGACAGATCGACGTTCCGCCTCGCGATCGGCCGTCGCTCATGCGTGTAGGACGCGAGCAGACGGTCGCCGCCCCAGCCCTGCAGCACAGCGGCGAGTTTCCAGCCGAGATTGACGGCTTCCTCGATGCCCGTCGCCATGCCAAGGCCGCCCGTCGGCGAACATTGATGCGCAGCGTCGCCGGCGATGAACGCGCGCCCCTTCTGATACGTCTCGGCGACGAAATCGCGCCGCTGCCAGGCCGAAACATCGAGCGGTCGGCAATCGAGCCGTTTGCCCAACATGCGCGCCAGATAAGCTTGTGGGTCTTGTGCGGCGCGTGAATCGCTGAAGATCGTCAGCCGCCACAATTCCTTGCCGTCGATCGGAATCAGTTCGGACCAGCAGCCGTCTTCATCGACCATGCGATAGATGCGCGCCCAGCCCTTGTCGTGCAGGTCGATCAGGTCGGGACAGTGAAAATAGATGTTGACGCTGACGGCCACGACGCCGAGGCCTTCAAGCGCGATGCCAAGACTGTCGCGCACCATGCCGGTCGCGCCGTCGCAGCCAACCAGATAGCGGGCGTGGACGACGTAATCTTCGCCCCCGTCGTCGCGCAGCCGCGCCGTGACGCCCTCGTGGGTCTGTGAGAACGATTGCAGCGTCGTGTTGTAGCGAATGTCGACAGAGCGTTCAGCGCGGGCGCGATTTGCAAGAATCGGATCGAAATAAATCTGCGGACAATGAGCCGACACTTCCGGCGTATAATCGTTTTGCG
>CANJEY010000408.1 GCA_947472615.1 Beijerinckiaceae bacterium | reverse complement strand
TTTGTCGTCGATGTTCTCGGCCTGCAGCACCTGCTTGAGCAGGCGAATCTGGTCGTCTGTGTCGAGAATCGTGAAACCCGACTTGAGGCCGACGAGTTCGGCGTGACGCCGCAGGATCTTGGTGCCGATGGCGTGGAACGTGCCGAGCCACGGCATCCCTTCCGCCACAGGCCCGGCGAGCGCTGCGACGCGCTCTTTCATTTCGCGCGCCGCCTTGTTGGTAAAGGTAACGGCGAGAATTTCGTGCGAGCGGGCGCGGCCGGTCGCCAGCATATGGGCGATGCGAGTGGTCAGAACCCGCGTCTTGCCGGTGCCGGCGCCGGCCAGCACCAGAACCGGGCCATCCATCGCTTCCACGGCGGCGCGCTGCTCGGGGTTAAGCGCATCCAGATAACGCGACGACCCATGCGCCATCGCCTGCGCGCGGGCCGCCAGCCCCCCGGCGCGGGGCGTATAGGCGACGTCATCGCCACGCCGGGCGGCCGGCGCGAAGCGGCCATCGTCAAGGTCATCAGGGTCGGACGAAAACGGATCGGACAGGGCTGCGGACTCCGGGGGGAGGCGAACATATAGCGAATCAATCGCGCCCAATGTGGGGCGTGAGTCGGCCCGTGTCGACCGTCGCGGAAATACCAAGCCCGCCGCAAACTTGGCCACAAACCCGCCACGATCCTGTTCGAGCATGACTGTATTGATCCGGGCCCCTCTGGCGCAGCCTTCAACGGCTCCGCGATGTCGGATCAGTCTGCGACAGACCGTTTCGGTTTGCCTCTCTGATCGGGCCCCATCTTCCGGCGGCTCAGGGCGCGCCGAACGGCCTCCGCGGTAATCGTCAACAGGAGGAATGAATGTCCCGAAACTTGTTCAGCCGCCGCAAGCCGTCTTCGACTGTCTCCCAGCATGAGTTCAACGAAGCGGCGCACGCCCAGTTCATGGAGGCGTTCGCGGCGGCCTGCGCGATTGCGGCCTGCGCCGATGGCGACATCGCCCCGGTCGAGCGCCGACAGTTCATGGCGATCGCGCGCGGCGAACAGCGGCTCGCGCCGTTTTCCTACGAGGAGCTGAGTGAGGAATTCGCCTGCCACGCCGCCACCTTCCGGATGGACGTCGATACGGCGGCCGAACTCGCCTACGAGAAACTGGACCCGATGCGCGCCCGGCCCCGCGACGCGATGGCGATCGTCGAGGCCTGCCGCAAGATCGTACAGGCCGACGGCGTCACCTTCCCGGACGAGCTGAAGGCGCTGGACCAGATCCGGCGCGCGCTCGGCCTCGATCCCGACGACGGCGCGGCGGCGACGATCCCGCTCCTGCCGAACCTTCCGGCCAGCGCGGCGCAGGCCATTCCGGCCGCCGCCTGATCCGGCGCGCCGGCCCGGTGCGCTCCGCCGGGCCGGCGACCCTTCGGGCGGCGGCGACCCCCGCCTGCCGCCCGTGACGGTCTAGCCATCCAATCCCAGCCTCATCATTGAAACTTGAGCCACGCGCAGACCCGCGCGCGGCGCAGCGCCCCCACGTCCCAAGTCTGGCTACCCATGGAAATCCTGTCCGCTGTCTTTCTCGAAAAGCCTCTCTGGATGTGGCTGACCTTCATCGGTCTGGTCATCGTGCTGCTGGTGCTTGATCTCGGCATCTTCCACCGCGAAAGCCGCGCCATCGGCGTCGGCGAGAGCCTGCTCCTGTCCGGCCTCTACATAGGCCTCGGCGTGGCGTTCGGCGGCTGGGTCTGGTGGACGCTCGGGGCGGACGCCGGCATGAACTACATGACCGGGTTTGCGATCGAGAAGGCGCTGGCGATGGACAATGTCTTCGTCATCGCGATGATCTTCAGCTTCTTCTCGGTGCCGCAGGCCTACCAGCATCGCGTGCTGTTCTGGGGCATCGTGGGCGTCATCGTGCTGCGCGCCATCATGATCGGCCTTGGCGCAGCGCTCATCTCGCGCTTCGACTGGGTGCTGTACGTCTTCGCCCTGTTCCTCGTCATCACCGGCGTGAAGATGCTGTTCCTCGGCGACCGCGAATACGACGTCGCGTCCAATCCGATCCTGCGTCTCGCGCGCCGGCATTTCAACGTCACCGACAAGCTGTATGGCGAGAAGTTCTTCGTGCGCCTTCCCGCGCCCGGCGGAAAGCTCGCGTGGTTCGCGACGCCGTTGTTTCTTGCGCTGGCGCTTGTGGAATTCGCGGACGTGATTTTCGCGGTGGACAGCGTGCCGGCGATCTTCGCCATCACGACCGATCCGTTCGTGGTCTACACTTCGAACATCTTCGCGATCCTCGGCCTGCGCGCCCTCTATTTCGCGCTGGCCGCAATGGTGCACCGCTTCCATTATCTGAAGACAGCGCTCGCCTTCGTGCTTATCTTCATCGGCGGCAAGATCGTCGCGGCCGACATGCTGGGAATCGCCAAGATCCCGGCGGTCCTGTCCCTCGGCGTCACGTTTTCGATCCTCGCGGCGGGCATATTCTACAGCCTGTGGAAGACGAGGGACGCACGGGCGTAATGTCGGCCGACGCTCACAGATGGAAGGCGCCGCAGTCGTCAGCGCGACGCGCTGGCGATCAGGTTGCGCAAGGTCGTGATCGTCGAGAAATCGGCGATCCCGTCCACCCGCTCGGTGCGGAAATGCCGCTGGAACGCCCGCACCACCTGTTCGGTCGCGTCGTCGTAAACGCCGGTGATCGTCAGCCCGTAGCCGTAGAGGCCGAGCATCGCCTGTAGCGCCTGCACCGGCTGGCCCTCGTCGCCGCGGCCGAAGAAACGCCCGCCCGCACTCGGCGCGGGTTCGACCCAGTGCCCGACGCCGCCCGCGTGCAACTGCCGCCACGGAAACCATTCGCCCGGATCGCGCTTGCGGGCGGGCGCGATGTCGGAATGCGCCAGCACCCGCTGCGGCGCGATGCCGTGACGCGCGCAGATGTCGGCGCAGAGACGGATCACGGCGGCGATCTGCGCCTCGGGAAAGGAGCGTGACTCGCCTTCATGGCCCGGATGGACGATCTCGACGCCGATCGAGTGGGAATTGAGGTCCGTCGCGCCAGCCCAGTTCGACAGGCCGGCATGCCACGCCCGACGCGCCTCGGGCACCAGTTGCAGCACGTGGCCGTCTTCCCACACGAAGTAATGGCAGGAGACGTTCGACACCGGATTGCACAGCCATGTAAGGGCTTCTGCCCCGGTCGGCATGCCGGTGTAGTGCAGGATGATGCTGTCAGGCCGCGCAACGCCGCGCCGCTCGCCGTGGTTTGGCGAGGGAAACACTTTCGCGGCGATTGGGCTGTCTGGAACGAGGCGCGTCATGCCGCCTCAGTATATCGTCGCGTCGCCACAGGCCACAGACGAAAAGACCCGGATCGCGGACGATCCGGGCCGATGTACGTGAAGCAGGAGCCTCAGCCGGCGTAGCGCACGCAGACCGGGTTGCCGTAATAATCGTAGCCGGTGCGAATGCAGCGGCGCGGCGTCGTGGACGCGCCGACGATCGCCCCGCCCGCTGCGCCGATCGCGGCTCCGGCGAGCGCAGCGCCCGGGCGGCCGGTGGCCGCGCCGACAAGCGCCCCGACGCCGCCGCCAATCAGTGCGCCGCCGACGGCCCGATCACCCGGATCACGACTGTTGCAGGCCGCGAGAGGCAGAGCCATTGCAATGGCTGCCGCCAGAAGAACTACCTTTTTCATGGAACGTCTCCGTTCTGCGCGCCCCGGGGCGCTTGCATGTGCGACTTGATCGCCGGCGCTTTTGAACCGGCTGCATGGCTGCGCACGTGGTTCATATTTAAACATGCACGCCGCCCGGCGTCACGAATCCGGACCTGCTGTGACGCTCGTGTTCGCACATATGGTGGAGATTACGTTAATCAAGCCTGAACGGGGCAAACTTGACCCGGATCAACCACCCCCCTATCCCTGCCGGGCCAGTCGGCTGGACGGCCGCTGCATGGACTTGTCCATGGAGAGGAAAGTCCGGGCTCCACGGAAACACGGCGCCGGATAACGTCCGGCGGGGGCGACCCCAGGGATAGCGCCACAGAGATCGAACCGCCTGCCGCCATGCTCCGCATGTCGGCCGGTAAGGGTGAAAAGGTGCGGTAAGA
>CANJEY010000407.1 GCA_947472615.1 Beijerinckiaceae bacterium | reverse complement strand
CACTTCGTCGATCGCGTGGTTCCAGACCACCTCGACCTTGGGATGCTTGAAGAGCCGCTCCTGCAGGATGCGCTCGGCGCGGAACGAGTCGCGGCGATGCACGACCGTCACCTTCGAGGCGAGATGCGCCAGATAGAGCGCTTCCTCGACCGCCGAATTGCCGCCGCCGACCACGATCACCTCTTTGCCGCGATAGAAGAAGCCGTCGCAGGTGGCGCAGGCCGAGACGCCGTAGCCCTTGAAGGCGTCCTCCGACGGAATTCCGAGCCATTTCGCCTTGGCCCCGGTGGCGATCACCAGCGTGTCGCAGGTGTAGACAGCGCCGCTGTCGCAGGTGAGGCGGAACGGACGCCGCGACATATCCACTCCCGTCACATGATCGGACACCATGCGCGTGCCGACATGCTCGGCCTGTTCGCGCATCTGCTCCATCAGCCACGGACCCTGAATCGGATCCTTGAAGCCGGGGTAATTCTCGACGTCGGTGGTGATCATCAGCTGGCCGCCGGCCTCGTAGCCGGAGATCAGGATCGGCTCCAGCATGGCGCGGGAGGCGTAGATCGCCGCCGTATAGCCCGCCGGCCCCGACCCGACGATGATCATGCGGGCGTGCTGGGAGGATGCGGCAGGTTCGGACATGGTCGCCTCGGTCACGCGCGGCCCGGTCACGTATGCAAAAACTGCCGAACGGAGCCCGCCTGTCATGTATAGGAAGCAGGGCTCGCGGGTGCAAGGAGCCGGCGGCGCTCGCTCGCCATTGTGCACCGCGGAAGCATCGGCTTGCCCGGCGGCCCTTGCGCCCCTATGTTCCGCCCTGCCGAACAGGTCGCCCGGTTCGCGCCGCACGAGGACACGAGATGCCCCCCAACACCGCGATATCGAGCGCCGATATCGCCAGCGCCTTCCGGGCCAGCATCGAGCGCCGCAGGACGTTCGACGCGCCCTACCGGCATTTCTTCATCGACGACGTGCTGCCGGCGGCGGCGGCGCGCGAATTGTGCGACCTGCCGTTTGCGGCCCCGACGCTCGACGGCGTCTCAGGCCGCCGCGAAGTCCACAACGACACCCGCTCCTATTTTGATGCCGACCAGATGGCCCGCTTCCCGGTGATGCGCGCCATGGCGGAGGCGCTGCAGACCACCGAGATGGCGCGCGCGATCCACGACGCCTTCGAAGCGCCAATCGACGACACGTTCCTGCGCCTCGAATACGCGCTCGACATCGACGGCTTCTGGCTGGAACCGCACACCGATCTCGGGGTGAAGAAATTCACCTGCCTGCTCTACCTGTCGGAAGGCCACGAAGACCTGGGCACAGACATCTACGCCGACCGCGACACGCACGCCGCCGTCTCGCCCTTCGTGGCGAATTCCGCCATGGTGTTCGTCCCCTCCGACCGCACCTGGCACGGCTTCGAGAAACGGCCGATCAAGGGCGTGCGGAAGTCTGTGATCCTGAATTACGTGACACACGACTGGAAGGCGCGGGAGCAATTGTCATTCCCGGAGACGCCGGTGCGGGTGTAAGACATTCGGTAGCGCGCACGTCTGTCAGACACGTGTCGCCCCCTCTCCTACTCGGGCGCTACGAATTCGGACCCAAACAGAACTTCGATTCCTCAACTGATAATCGACGCCTTATGTCGAACCGCCAAATCCCGAGCCTGCCGGGGCTGGCGCAAGCCGGATCAGACGGGAGTCAAGCGCGCCGGCCTGACGGTGCTTGACGGCTTCACGATAGACCGGGTCACGAATCATCTCGACGAAGGCGGTGACCGATGGATACTCCGCGATAAAGCACTCATCCCAAGCCTCGTCGCCCGGACCAATCAACGTCAGCTCGAATTGGCCGCGCCAGACGATGCGACCCCCGAGCCTCGAAAACACCGGGTAGCTTTCGCTCCCGTAAGCCGCGTAGGCTTCGGCCCCGGTCGCCCGGCGACCGTCCGTATATTCCGCCATTTTTCGGAATCGAACCAGATTGAGCATGTGGATCGGGCCATCGCGGTCGTTCGAACGAAACGCCGCGAATGTTTCCTTGGTCGGGTCGATGAAGGTCGGCATGTGCTGGCTCGCTCTCGTCATAGCAAAACCGTTTCGGGCGACGGGCTCAGAACAAGGATGCCCCGCGCGAAGCCGCTCGGATCATACAGGGGCCCGGAACGCCCGGAACCTCCGCACGACCTCGCGGGCGATCGTCCCGGTCGCATCCAGCGGCTCGTAGCGCCAGTCCTCCAGCCGTCCGGCCCAGCGCCGCGCATAGCCGCCAGCGATGAGTTTTTCCAGAAAGCCCGACGTCTTCGACGGACCGCCAGTCGGCTCATAAAGGTGGACCGGCGCGCCAGTTGCGGTCGCCTCCCCGACCATGTTGACGCTATCGGCCGTCACCACCACGGCGACGGCATGGGCGAGCATTTGCAGGTAGGGATTGTGGCCCTCGCCCCGCCAAACGAAAGCGCGGTCCGGCCCCGCGCCTTCGGCCCCGACCGCCTCGGCGACAGCCTCCGTCACTTCATGCGGGGTGCGGCGGGACGGCGTCACCATGAGGCTGCGTCCATCACGCAGGATGGTGCGGGCAATTTCAGCCAGCGCCGCGCGATCTTTCTCCTCGAAACGATGAACGCCGCTCGGCCCGCCCAGAACCAGCGCGACTCGGGGCGACGACAGCCGCGCGATGCGCGGATCGGGATCACACCGTGCGGCCGCCAGCCGGGCCGGCGTCAGCGGATGCGGCGATGTGAGCGTGACCAGCACGTTGTCGCCGCGTAGCCGGTCGTGTTCGGGAACCCAGATCAGGTCGGCGGTCTTCGGCCCGGTGCGGGGATCTTGCAGGAAAACCGTGAAAGTGCTTCCGCCCGACGCCTTCTTCAGCCGCCGCAGATACGGAACCGTGACGCGCCCGGCCGCGATGGCGATGTCCGGGAACGGCGGCTCAAGCAGGCCTCCCCGTCCCGGCGCGTCGCGCGGGTCGACTGGTCCCCAAGGGGCCATGAGATCGAACAGTTTGCGGGGCCTGACCGGGAGTTCGCGGGCTTCGACGCCGAGCGCCGCCGCGACGCCCCGGCAATTGGCCTCGTGGCCGATTTTGCCCGAGCAGAAGATCCAGCAGGTCGTGCCCGCCGGCAGGGAGGGCTCGGCCGCGTTGGCAGGCTCCGCCATGCGGCGAGCCCACCGGTCAGACGAAGGCGATCTTGAGGATTTCGTAGCTCTTGCCGCCGCCGGGCGTGTTCACCTCGACGGTGTCGCCAACCTTCTTGGAGATCAGCGCTCGGGCGATCGGCGACGTGATGGACACCTTGCCGAGCTTCACGTCAGCCTCCGTCTCACCGACGAGCTGGTACTTCTTCTCTTCCTCGGTGTCTTCATCGACGAGCGTCACGGTCGCGCCGAACTTGACGGTGTTGCCGGAAAGCTTCGAGACGTCGATGACCTCGGCGCGCGCCAGCTTGTCCTCGAGCTCCGCGATGCGGCCCTCGTTGTGCGACTGCGACTCCTTGGCCGCGTGATATTCGGCGTTTTCGGAGAGATCGCCGTGCGAGCGAGCTTCCGCGATCGCCTGAATGATGCGCGGCCGCTCCTGCTGCTGCCGGCGCTTCAATTCTTCCTCCAGCGCCGCGTGACCCGCCGCCGTCATCGGAACCTTGTCCATAGTCCGTCTCTTCTGTCGATCCGTCGACGTCCCGAAAGCTGGACGTCATCAGGGAAAAAATCGCCGGGCCGCCGGGCAAGGCCCGACGAACCGCGACGGATGAAACTGTCAGGCTTCCGCCGGAACGGAGGCCGCGCGATGCTAGGAGAAATAATCCTGCAGCGCACGTACTTGAAGATCGCCGCCCCGATAGGCCCTGATGCCCTGCGCTGCGGCGATCGCGCCTGCTAGAGTGGTGTAGTATGGCACTTTGTGCAAGAGGGCCGCGCGCCGGAGCGAGCGCGAATCCGCCAGCGCCTGCGCCCCCTCGGTGGTGTTGAAGACGAGCTGGATGGAGCCGTTCTTGATGGCGTCCACCACATGCGGCCGGCCCTCCGACACCTTGTTGATGCGCTGCGCTGGCACGCCTTCGGCCTCCAGAGAGCGCTGGGTGCCGCCGGTCGCCACCACCTTGAAGCCGATGCCGGTCAGCATCCGCATCGATTCCAGCACCCGCGTCTT
>CANJEY010000406.1 GCA_947472615.1 Beijerinckiaceae bacterium | reverse complement strand
CGCGCCACACTGATGCGTATTTCTATCGTATTCCAATTCGACGAAAGGAAGGCGAGATGGCGAAAGAACTGGCTCCCGGCGCGAAGGCCCCGGCATTTGATCTGCCCAGCGACGGAAACGGCAAGGTTTCGCTGAAATCTCTCGCTGGAAAGAAGCTCGTTCTCTACTTCTACCCGAAGGACGACACGTCCGGCTGCACCACCGAAGCGCTCGATTTCACCGCGATGAAGGCGGAATTCGACAAGGCCGGCGCGGTCGTGATTGGCGTCTCGCCTGACTCCTGCGCCGCCCACGACAAGTTCAAGGCGAAGCATAAACTCGGCGTGACGCTTCTATCTGACGAATCGAAAGGCATGCTGGAGGCTTATGGCGTCTGGAAGGAGAAGAGCATGTATGGACGCACCTACATGGGCGTCGAGCGCTCGACCTTCCTGATCGACGGCGAGGGAAAGATCGCCCAGATCTGGCGCAAGGTGAAGGTCACCGGCCATGCCAAGGCGGTTCTGGACGCCGCCAAGACTCTCTGACGCAACGGAAATCTGCACCGATTTGCGAAGGATTAACCTTAATCGAGTGTGATGGCTTCAGCACAAGCGTGGGGACGAACCACGCGCTGGAGTTTCAATATGTCGTTGCGTGACGAGCTGCCGAAGGCGCGTGTTTCAACGTCCCACTATTTTCTGACCCTGTCGCGCGGCGAGCGGATGCGCTGCCTCGCGCTGAAGCCTTGGCATCTGTGGACGTTCGCGACGCTCGCGCCGCTATTGGCCGCCGTCTATCTGGGGGCGACCGCCTATCTGGTGTTTCGTGACGACATGCTGGCGGCGCTGATGGCCCGGCAGGCCGACATGCAGTTCGCCTACGAGGACCGGCTCGCCGCCATGCGGGCGCAGGTGGACCGTATCGCCAGCCGCCAGCTGCTCGATCAGGATTCGGTCGAAGGCAAGATGCAGAGCATCGTGGCCCGTCAGGCCCAGCTCGAAAACCGCGCCTCCATGATGGCGATGCTGGCCGAGAACGCCGGCGTGCTGCGCGACGTCACGAGTTCCATTGCGCCATCCAGCCCCAAGAGCATTCCGGTTTCGACCTCGGCCGCCAACGCCCCCAAGGGCAAGCCCGGCAAGGCAGCGCCATCGCAGAATCCATTGCTCGCCGTATCTCCGCAGAAGGGTGCGCCTTCCACGGGGTCGGCGCTCGGCTTCGCGCCGCTTGGCAGCCCGACCGGAAGCGCCGTCGCGCCGCTGCCGGCGCCCAAGCCCTCCGCCGAAGCCAAGCCGCAGCCCGAAGCGCTCGAGATCAGCCCCGATGCGAAAGAGCCCGCGCCCGGCATTCGCGCGTCGTCCGCCCGCCATGACGGCATGAACGTCGCAGCCCCGACCCCGATCTGCCGGTGCGGATGCGCCTCGGCTCGCTGACGACCGCCATGGACCGGCTGGAGATGGCCCAGATCCGCACCGTGACATCGATCGGCGGCGCGGCCAAACGCACCGCCTCGCGCCTCAAGACAGTTCTGGCCGAAGCCGGACTGCCGGCCGAGAAGCTCACCGCGCGGCCGAAGACTGCCACGGGCGTCGGCGGCCCTTTCATTCCGATGAAGCTCGACCCCAAGGCATCGCCCTTCGAGGCCGAGGTCGCGCGCCTGCAGGACGAATTGCTCGCCGCCGACAGCCTGCGCCTGACGCTGCCGTACCTGCCGCTGCGCAAGCCGCTGCCGTTGCTCGACCAGACCTCGCCGTACGGCGCGCGGCTCGATCCGTTCATCGGCCGCATGGCGTTTCATCCAGGCATCGACTTTCGCGAGGCGGCTGGAACGCCGGTGCGGGCCACCGCCGACGGCAAGATCGAAGAAGCGGCCTACAATGGCGGCTACGGCAACATGGTCGACATCGACCACAGCAACGGCGTCGTGACGCGCTATGGCCATATGTCGTCGCTTGCGGTCTCTGAAGGCCAGAGCGTGCGCGCCGGCGACGTGATCGGCTATGTCGGGTCGACTGGCCGTTCGACAGGCCCGCATCTGCATTATGAAGTTCGGATCAACGACGAGCCGATCGACCCGATCCGCTTCATCCGCGCCGGGACAAAGCTGTTCGGCGCGCTGTAAGCGCCACGCTGCACCGCCAGAATTCGTTTGCGTTGCGGGAGCGCCCGCCATTAAGTGCCGCCCGAAAGGCGCATGATGGCAATCGACTCTCAAGCAGGCGGAGCGGCGCATAGCGGCGGTTCGGCGGGCATTTTCAACAATCCCTATGTGTTGCTGGCGCTGGCCGGACTGCTCTGGTCAGGCAATCACATCGCCGGGCGTGCGGTCGCGGGTCATGTGCCGCCGCTGTTCCTGTCGGCGCTGCGCTGGGCGATCGGCGCGGCCGTCATCTATCCGTTCGCGCGGCCGCATCTGGCGAACGACTGGCGCGCCATCCGCGCCGGCTGGAAGCCGATCCTGTTCCTGACTCTGTCAGGGGGCGCGGTGTTCAGCGCGCTGCAATATGTCGGCCTGCAATGGACGACGGCGCTCAACGTCTCGGTGTTCAACTCGTTCTCGCCGGTGATGATGGTGGCGGCGGGCGCGGCCATCTTCGGCGACCGTCTGCGCGCCGTGCAGGTGGCGGGCATTCTGACCTCGCTCGGCGGCGTGCTGCTGATCGTCGCTCAGGGCGATCTCGCCACCCTCATGGCGATGCAGTTCAATCAGGGTGATCTTGTCATCCTGTTCAACATGGGCCTGTGGGCGGTCTATTCCGCCTGCCTGCGTACGCGTCCGCCGATGCACTGGACGAGCTTCACGGTGGTGCTGGCGACGGTCGCCTGCATCGTGACGATCCCGTTCGCGGCGCTGGAGCTGGCGGCCGGCCGCACGGTCGAAATCACGCCGTTGACCATTGCGGCGGTGGCTTATGTGTCGACCCTGTCGGGCATTCTGGCCTTCGCGTTCTGGAATCGCGGCATCGAGATGATCGGGTCGAGCCGGGGCGGGGTGTTCCTGCACCTGATTCCGATCTACGGCGCGTTGCTGGCGACGTCGCTGCTCGGCGAGCGCCTGCATCTGTTCCATGTCTTCGGCTTCGTACTGATCCTGTGCGGCGTCTATCTGGCGGTGCGCAAGCCGGGGAAATAGATCACGCCTCGGCCGGTTCGCGCGCCGGCTTTGCGGCGGGCCGCACCGAGCGGGGCGGAGCTTGTCCGCGGATCAGCGCCACCAGTGGCAGCACGAGCGCGATCGCCAGCGTCCACCACGCCGGCCGGATCTGGTAGCTGAAATCGAATTGCGACATCAGCACCCGTATGGGGTCGATTCCGCGCGTCAGCCAGTACCACAGCACTTCGCCCGCGCCCGTGACGGCGGCGCTGACCAGCGCCAGTATCATCAACGCCACGAAGCCGGTCGGCAACTTCCATTTGCGCAGGCCCCGATAGCTCATCAGGAGAAAAAACACGCCCGTCATTAGTAGCGGCTCGAACACGTTGAGCTTCGACTGAATGAAGAAATGCACGAGGCCTAGCAGCGTCGCCGGATAGATCAGCGCGTGCAGCCGATTCCATTTTGACGAACCGAGCTTCGAGATCATCGCATCCGTAGACGTGACGAGCAGCGCCACGAGCGCCGCGACCGCCACGAACCCGATGGTGAGATAGAACCGCAGCGCGATCTCGCTCGCCACTGTCGCCATGTCGAATTTCTGGTCGACCACGTAGAGCGCGACGTGGATCAGCGCATAACATCCCGCCGCCACGCCCAGCATACGGCGCACGTTGATTAGCTTCGGCCAGCGCCCGACGAACCGCAGCGGCGTTACAGCCAGCGTCAGCAGCAGGAAATGGATGATCCAGTCGCCGTTCTGGTGAATGGCCTCGGTGACGGGCTTCGGCCCCAACCAGTCGAGTTCCGCTTGCGCGGCGATCCACACGCCGGGGGCGAGCGTCAGCACGAAGAAGGGCAGCTTCAGCCAGGAAATGCGGCCGTTTCGTTCAGTCCAGGGATACATGCGGGCTCCGGGTCCAAGCCTGCATAATACGGATCGGGACGGTGCGCGGTTTCACAATTGTGTGGGGTCAAGCGGGACTATCTACATGCTCGACGACTCAGAAGCAGCGCCACGCGTCGACATTTCTGTTGCAAGCTTCCGATCCTTCGATACAAACTGAACTGAATGGTTCAGTTTATAGCAGATCATCTCGACGCCT
>CANJEY010000405.1 GCA_947472615.1 Beijerinckiaceae bacterium | reverse complement strand
TCGCCCGCGACCAGCATGTTCGCCTGCCGCTTGCGCAGGTCGATTCGGACGCGGTCGCCTGTGCGGATCAGCGCCAGTCCGCCGCCGGCCGCCGCCTCCGGGCTGGCGTTAAGAATTGACGGCGACGCCGAGGTGCCGGACTGGCGGCCGTCGCCCACGCAGGGCAGGCCGCGCACGCCGTCGCGGATAAGCGCCGCCGGAGGCTGCATGTTCACCACTTCCGCCGCGCCCGGAAACCCGATCGGCCCCACGCCGCGCATGAACAGGATGCTGCGCTCGTCGACGCCGAGCGCCGGATCGTCGATGCGCCGACGATAATCTTCCGGCCCCTCGAACACGATGGCGCGCCCCTCGAACGCATCGGGATCATCGGGGTCCGACAGAAATCGGGCGCGGAACTCTGTCGAGATCACGCTCGTCTTCATGATGGCGCTGTCGAACAGATTGCCTGTAAGCACGATGAATCCGGCGTCCTCGACGAGGGGCGCGTCGATCGCCCGGATCACGTCGCGATCGGCGATGGTCGCGCCGCAATAATTGTCGCCGATCGTCTTGCCGTTGACGGTCATGGCGTCCTGGCGAATCAGCCCTGCGGCGATCAACTGGCCCATCACGGCCGGAATGCCGCCGGCGCGATGAAATTCCTCGCCGAGATATGTGCCGGCCGGTTGCATGTTCACCAGCAGCGGCACGCGATGGCCGAGGCGATCCCATTCGCCGATGTCGAGATCGACGCCCGCATGGCGCGCGATGGCGTTGATGTGGATCGGCGCATTGGTCGAGCCGCCAATGGCCGAATTCGCCACGATGGCGTTCTCGAACGCCGCGCGGGTCAAGATCTGCAACGGCCGCAGGTCTTCCCACACCATCTCGACGATTCGCTCGCCGGTGGAATAGGCGATCTGCCCGCGCTCGCGATAGGGAGCGGGAATCGCGGCACAGCCGGGCAGCGACATGCCGAGCGCCTCGGCGAGCCCGTTCATCGTGGAAGCGGTGCCCATCGTGTTGCAATGGCCGATGCTGGGCGCGGCCGCTGCGACCGCCTCCATGAATTCGTCGTAGTCGATCTCGCCCGCCGCGAGTTGCTCGCGCATCTTCCACTTGATCGTGCCGGACCCTGCGCGCTCGCCATTCCACCAGCCGTTCAGCATCGGCCCGCCCGACAGCACGATCGCAGGAATATTGACTGTCGCGGCCGCCATCAGGCATGCGGGCGTCGTCTTGTCGCAGCCGGTCGTCAGCACGACCCCGTCGAGCGGATAGCCGTGCAACACCTCGACCAGCCCCAGATAGGCAAGATTGCGGTCGAGCGCCGCCGTCGGGCGTTTGCCGGTTTCCTAAATCGGATGAACCGGAAACTCCAGCGCCACGCCGCCGGCGGAGCGAATCCCCTCCCGCACGCGCTTCGCCAGATCGATGTGGTGGCGATTGCAGGGCGACAGGTCGCTGCCTGTCTGGGCGATGCCGATGATCGGCTTGCCGGATTTGAGCTCCGCGGCGGTCAGCCCGTAATTGAGATAGCGCTCCAGATAGCCGGCCGTGTGGCCGGGATCGTGCGGATCGTTGAACCAGAGGCGGCTGCGCAGATCAGCAGACCCGACGCGATGTCCGGGTATCGAACTCATGGTCCCTCCCGATCCGCGCCGGGCCGGCGCTCTAAAAGAATTGCGCCCCCAGCCGTTCCATCTCCGGCCGGAAGGTCGGGAAACTGGTGGCGATCATGCTGGAATCGTCAATCCGCACTGGCTCCTGCGACGCGAGCCCCATCACCAGAAAGCTCATGGCGATGCGGTGATCCATGTGGGTCGCGACCGAGCCGCCGCCCCGCACCTGCGCCGCGCCGGTCACGATCAGGTCGTCGCCCTCAATCCGGTTCACGACCCCAGCGGCGTCGAGCCCGGCCGCCACGGCGGCCAGACGGTCGGATTCCTTGACGCGCAGCTCCGACAGGCCGCGCATGCGGGTTTCACCTTGCGCGAAGGCCGCCGCGACGGCCAGCACCGGGTATTCGTCGATCATCGACGGCGCGCGGGCGGCCGGCACGTCCACGCCCTTCAGCGAGCACGCGCGCACGCGCAAATCGGCGACGTCCTCGCCGCCCTCCTGGCGCTTGTTCAGAACTTCGATCGCCGCGCCCATTTCAAACAGCGTGTCGATGAGCCCGATTCGCAATGGATTCATCATCATGCCTTCAATGACGATGTCCGAACCGGGCGTAATCAGCGCCGCCACGAGCGCGAACGCTCCCGAGGACGGATCGGCCGGCACCACGACGGGCTTCGGCTTCAGGTCAGGACGGCCTTCCAGCGTGATGCGCCGCCCATGCGGGCCATCCGGCTCGCTGCGGATCGTTGCGCCGAACCAGGCCAGCATCTTTTCCGTGTGGTCGCGCGAGGCCTCGGTCTCGATCACCACGGTGCGGCCCGGCGAATTGAGCCCGGCCAGCAAGATGGCCGACTTGAGCTGGGCCGACGGAACCGGCGTGCGATATTCGATCGGGGCCGGCTCGGCCGCGCCCTTCAGGCGCACCGGGCAGCGTCCGCCCTCGGCCTGCGAGACGATTTCCGACCCCATCAACAGCAACGGATCGAGAATGCGCTTCATCGGCCGCTTGCGCAGGGAGGCGTCGCCATCGAACGTTGCCGAAATGCCGTGGCCGCCCACTACCCCCATCATCAGCCGCGTACCGGTCCCGGCGTTGCCGAAGTCGAGGGTTTCGCGCGGCTCCAGCAGGCTGCCCGCGCCGGCGCCGTGCACCGTCCAGGCGCCCGGTCCGGTCCGGTCGACCTTCGCGCCGAGCTGGCGGCAAGCCTGCGCGGTGCGCAGCACGTCGTCGCCTTCCAGCAAGCCTTCGATCTTCGTCTCGCCGACGGCCAGCAGACCGAGGATCAGGGCGCGATGGGAGATCGACTTGTCGCCCGGCGGCCTGAGTCGGCCGCTCAGGGGCGCGCCGGGGCGGGCGGACAGCGGCTGGGGATCGTCATGATGCGACTTGTTCGATGCGGCGTTTTCGGACACGGCGTCCTCGCTGATTGCAATTCGCAGCGCTCGTAGCACGCCTGTGGATCGGCTGTCATTATTGCGTCGGATTTGCTGAAGTTCCTATTTGACAGACCGGTCCCGCACGACTAACGAGCGCGTTGGCTTTCCGGCCGGCTTGCGTGTTGCGTTGGGGGCGCGCGGTCGTCCATCATCTTCCATCCAGGGATCATCGAGACGTGGCGAAACCCGAACTCGGCAACAAGCGCCAGTGCCAGAATTGCGGCGCGAAATTTTTCGATATGAGTCGCGACCCGATTCTGTGCCCGAAGTGCGGGACGCAGTTCGTCGTCGCGGCGAGCAGCCGTCCGCAGGCGCGCACAACATCCGAGGATGAACCCGAAGCCGAATCGACCGCCGAACTGGTGCCGCTCGAGGACGCCGACGCAGCCGACGGCAAGGCCGCAGCGGTCGCCGAGGACGACATCGAGATCGAGGACGACGACGCCGCCGACGAGACCTTCCTTGAGGAAGACGAGGAAGACACGGACGATGTCGCAGGCCTGATCGACGGCGACATCGAGGACGACGAGGAATCCTGATCTGGCGACGCCGTCAGTTTCTTTACGCTGACGGTTGCTGAAGGCTTGTGGCGGACGCCGGTTGCGGCTATACACCCGCCGCGCAGACCAAGTGACTGCGACGCGATCCACCCCAATGGATCGCGAAGACCGGCCTAGCCGGAAAATGTGGGGCCATAGCTCAGTTGGGAGAGCGCTTCAATGGCATTGAAGAGGTCGTCGGTTCGATTCCGTCTGGCTCCACCAACCACTTATCCCAAACCACAGTTTTCAATGTGCTCTGCTGAAACCCCGCGGTTGCGCGGGATTTCGCGAGTCAGTCTTGGGCTGTCTGGTCTGCGCAGTGTCTCAGCCCGAATGTAGCGCGCAGTTTATCGCGCCGTCTGAGGGGCTGAAACTTTTTTCAAAACTGGCGCGAGAAAGGCATACACCAGACCCGGTTCGAAACACCTAGACCGGTTCGCAATCCGGGGCGAGTTGACGACGGCTAAGGGCGCCAATTCAGGTGAAATGGCGCCGCCCCGCATTGCCCACCTAAATAGATCAAAAGGCCATGACTGCCACCTGGGCGAGCCGACTCGTCCATTTTCCCAGAAAATCAATACTACGGAGCGCGTCGGGCTTC
>CANJEY010000404.1 GCA_947472615.1 Beijerinckiaceae bacterium | reverse complement strand
GGAGGACGAGGTTCACTTCGCGGGCGCTCCGGCACGGACGCTGACGGACATGCCGTCGCGATATTCGGTCTTCGCCGGCGACGCGATGCGATCCGCTTCCGTGACGCCGGTGAGGATTTCCACCATGCGCGAGCCCCGGATGCCGATGCTCACGATCGTGCGCCGGAGCTTGCCGTCGCGCACGACGAACACCGCATCGCCGATGATCGCCTCGGCGGGCAGCAGCAGCGCGTCGGGCTTCTCGCGCGCCACGATATTCGCCTCGACGCTCATGCCGATGCGCAGCGGCGTCTCATCTGGCAGGTTGAGATAGACCCGGAACGTCTTCGTCGCCGGATCGCCTTTCGGGGTGATGTCGCCGACGGAACCATCGAGCGTCAGGTCCTTGAAGCCTTCGCTGCGCAGCAGAACCTTCTGGCCGGTCCGCCCGCGCGGCACGTCTTCCTCGTTGACGTCCGCCACGACGCGCAGCGGCTTCGGACGACCGACCCAGAACAGAACGTCGGTCGCGCCCGTGCCGGCGATCTCACCGATCTCGCCATCGCGGCGCAGCACGACGCCATCCATGGGGGCGCGCAATTGAAGGTCGGCGATACGGTCGCGCTGCGCCGAAATGCGCGCCTCATATTCCTGCAATTGCGTCAGCGATTGCTCGTAACTTGTCTGCGTGGCCGCGTTGCGCTCCACCAGCGACTTGATGCGCTGCGTGTCGAGCTCGATGCGGGTGCGACGCGCCTCCATCTCGGTCAGAGCGGCGCGCTCCTCGAAATCGTCGAGCTTGGCCAGCACGTCGCCCGCCTTCACGGGCTTGCCCTCGCAATCGCAGAGATCGACGATCCGCTTGCGCTGCAGCGAAATCACCTTGGCCCATCGCTGCGGTTCGACGACGCCCGTGGCGTACACAACCTCGGCGGCGGAGCCGCGCACAGGCGCAAGCGTAGCCGTTTCGGGCGCCCATCCGCCCTGCCGCCACCAGAACGCCGCAGCAGCGCCCACGAGCGCAAGCGCCACGACCGGTATCGAAATGCGCATGAACCCTTACTCCATCCTCCGCGCCACATGGCATGCCGCTTGCCGGGAGTCGTTGTTTTGAAACAATATCAGCGCAAATCGCGCAGGCTTTCAATCGCCGGATCGCGTGCTAGTGTGCTGGCGAATTCGCACAGGAGTCCTGGAATGTCCGTGTCCTCATCCGCCGCCCGCCTCGAAGCGCCGAACGATCTCGAAGCCTGGTGGATGCCGTTCACCGCCAATCGCGCGTTCAAGAAGAACCCGCGCATGATCTCGCGCTCGAAGGACATGCACTATTACACGCCGGAGGGAAAACCCATCCTCGACGGCACCGCCGGCCTGTGGTGCTGCAACGCCGGGCATAACCGCGACGAGATCGTGCAGGCGATACAGACGCAGGCGGCCGAGCTCGATTTCGCGCCGTCGTTCCAGTACGGCCACCCGCAGGGCTTTCAGCTCGCGGCGCGCATCGCCGACATGGCGCCGGGCGACCTCGACCACGTCTTCTTCGTCAACTCGGGTTCTGAATCGGTCGACACCGCGCTGAAGATCGCGCTGTCATATCATTATGTCACCGGCAACGGCGCGCGCACGCGCCTGATCGGCCGCGTGCGCGGCTATCACGGCGTCGGCTTCGGCGGCATTTCGGTCGGCGGCATGGTGGGCAACCGCAAGTTCTTCGGCTCGATGCTCACCGGCGTCGATCATCTGCCGACGACCTACAATCGCGAAATGCAGGCCTTCTCGAAGGGCGAGCCCGAATGGGGCGCGCATCTCGCCGACGATCTGGAAAACATCGTCGGCCTGCACGACGCCTCGACCATCGCGGCCGTCATCGTCGAACCGATGGCGGGCTCCACCGGCGCGCTGCCGCCGCCCAAGGGCTATCTGAAGCGCCTGCGTGAGATCTGCGACAAGTACGGCATCCTGCTCATCTTCGACGAGGTGATTACCGGCTTCGGACGTTTGGGCTACGCCTTCGCGGCGGAACGTTACGGCGTCATCCCCGACATCATCACCTTCGCCAAGGGCGTCACGTCCGGCACGGTGCCGATGGGCGGCGTCGTGGTCCGCAAGGGCATCTACGACGCCTTCATGAAGGGGCCTGAGCATATGGTGGAGCTGTTCCACGGCTACACCTATTCGGCGCATCCGCTCGCCTGCGCGGCGGCGCTCGCCAGCCTCGATCTCTACGCCCGCGAAGGTCTGTTCGAGCGCGCCCGCAAGCTCGAGCCCACATGGGCCGACGCCATGCACGCCCTGAAAGGCCTGCCGAATGTGCTCGACATCCGTTCGCTCGGCCTCGTGGCGGCGTTCGACCTCGCGTCGATCCCGGATGGCGTCGGCAAGCGCGGCTTCGCCGGCATGGATTACGCGTTCCACGAACTCGGCCTGATGACGCGCGTCGCCGGCGACACCTTGGTCGTCACGCCGCCTTTAATCGTCAGCGAGGATCAGATCGGCGAGATCGCCGACAAGATGGCGAAGACGATCAAGGCCGTGGCGTGAGCTGAAAGCCCGAACATCGCCCTTCGTGGTTCGAGACGCGGCTTACGCCGCTCCTCACCATGAAGGGCTTGTTGTTCCCGGTTCATTTCAAGGCCTAAAATCAAGCACAAGACCTCATCCCGAGGAGGCGCGAAGCGCCGTCTCGAAGGACGAGGGCGATCTGGTTTGTTGAGTTCAGACGCTCAATACCGCCAGGCGTAGCGCTCGGCCCGCACGTCGATGTGCGTGACGGTGGAGCGGCGGTAGGTACCGACGCCGTTGATGCCCGGCACGGTCTTGGCATAGGCGGCGAGCGCGGTGGGGGCGACGCCCAGCACGCGGATGTCGGCAGCGCGACAGGAGCGGTGCATCGAGCCGCGGCGGCCGTTGCCGCGCGCGCCCGAGATCACCAGCACGTCCTGTTTGAAGTGTTCGCCGATGGTGTTCATCGCGCGCTTCAGATCTTCCGGAAAGCAGTCGGCCTTCACGTACGGATAGGCGATGCGCCATTTCTGACCGGGTTGCGCTGGACCGGGATCAAGCGGCTTGTCCTCATCCTCGTGGTCCTCCGCCAGCGCCGCCTCCTGAAAGGCGACGAGTGTGCGGGTCGACGGGTCGGGCCCAGCGAACGCAAACGCCGATACGGGCGCGGCTGGCGACGCCGACATGGGAACCATCGTGGCGCCGGACGCCATCAGGGCGGGTGCGGGACGCGGAGACTCGGGAGCACTCGTCTGCGCCACGACGCTGGTTTGCGCCGGCGCGGCGGCGACGGCGGGGCGATCGCCGAAATCGGGACGCGGCGCGGGCAGCGGCGGATTGGCGGGAGGCTGGAACGTGGCGACCATCGCTTGCGCGGCGGGAGATGCGGCCGATGCGACGGCGGAGGCCGGATGCGCAGGCGCGGAGGCTGTGATCTGGCCCGATTCGTCGGCCATACATCCGGCCAGCACGAGGCACGCGGGCGCAATCATCAGGCTCAGTCGCATGAAACGTTCCTGTTGGGGATGCCAGACCCTAACGATCCGTTACCAACAGGTCAAATCGCTTAAAATGCCAAAAATGCTTGCAATTACAGCGTCAAGCAGATAGCGCGCGGCCAATTGTGGCGGCATTGCGGCGGCGACCCATTCGGAAACTTGGCCGGCCGCTCGCCTGCGCGAAGTCGAAGGGCCCGGAGGCCGGGCCCTTCGCAATAGCATCAGTCGGAAACGGCCGGAGTCTCGATCGTCTCCCATTCCAGGCCGTGCGTGGTCGGCACTTGAATGCGGCTGATCATGGCGTTGGGATCTTCGACGGCAGGGCCGATACGCATGCTGCTCGCGTCAAACATTGGATCGACCTGCTGCGAGGCCGCCGCGTGCGGCGCGTGGTGGGCGCGCAAGGGCCTTGCGGTCGCGCCTGCGGTCGCGACGGCGGATATCAGCGCAGCCGCGCCAAGGGTGGACAGAAGAACCTTCGTACGAGACGCTTTCATCGATCTTCTCCATTTTCCCGCCCCGCCGCCGGTATGAATCCGGATCGCCGCGCCTTCAAATGAACGATCGGTAATGTGCTTCACGGTTTGTCGATCAGTTGTGAATCGAGCGACGCCGCGCCGCCACGACATCGCCGGAATCACGGCGTCCGCCGAGGCTGTATCGCGAGAATGCGGGCTTGTTCACGCGACGCGACGCGCGGCGATCCGCCACGCACGTCCGTTACGAATTGATTTGACGCCTACCGGCCTTGTTC
>CANJEY010000403.1 GCA_947472615.1 Beijerinckiaceae bacterium | reverse complement strand
GGTGATCGTCGTGCAGAACATGCCGACCGCCGCGAGCGTCGTCGCCGCGAACTATCTCTACAAGGTCGCCGCGAAAGACGGCACGGCCTTCGGCTCCTTCTCGCGCAACATTCCCGGTCAGGCCGTGATGGGCCTGCAGAATCTCGAAGCCGATCCGCGCAAATATCAATGGCTCGGCGCGACGTCGCTGCCGGGCCGCATCTGTCTCGTGCGCGGCCAGAGCCCGGTCAAATCCGCCGAAGACCTGTTCGACAAGGAAGCCGTGATGGCCGGCGCTGGTCCGGGCTCGTCGCTGTCGATCGTGCCGAGCGTGTTGACGCAAACCATCGGCATGAAGTTCAAGATCGTCGAAGGCTATCAGGGCGCGCCCGATGGACTGCTCGCGGTGGAGCGCGGCGAGGTCGACGGCATCTGCAACACGTTCGGCGCGTTGCGGCTCAAACCTGAGCAGTTGCGCAGCGGACAATATCGCGTGCTGTTCCGCGCCGAGGAGGCGCCCTTCGCGGCGCTGCCGGACGTGCCCTCGATCTACAAGTTCATCAAGACCGAACAGCAGGCGCAGTTGATCCGCTTCATCTTCTCCAGCGTCGAGTTCGGCAGACCCTATGTGATGCCGCCGGAAGCGCCCGCCGATCGCGTGCAGGCGATGCGCAAGGCGTTCGGGGCTGCGCTGTCCGATCCCGATCTGCTGGCCGAAGCCCGCAAGCTCGATCTCGACATGAGCTTCCGGCCGGCGGAGGCCGTCGCGGGCCTCGTCGACAAGCTCTACGCGACGCCCCCCGCCATGCTCGAACAGGTGAAGAAACTCGCGCCCGCCGAGCGCTGAGCCGACAGGAACCCGATGCCCCGCACATTATTCGACAAGATCTGGGACGCCCACGCGGTGGGAACGCGCGTCGACGGACGCGTGCTGCTTTACATGGATCGCCATGTGCTGCACGAACTGCACGCGCCGCATGCATTCAAGAAGCTACAGGCCGCCGGCCGCAAGGTGCGCCGGTCCGACATCACCTTCTCGGCGATGGACCACACCGCTTCGACCCGGCCCGGCCACGACCAGAGCGACAATCCCAACGGCAAGGCGATCGCCGACGCCATGCGCGAAGGCAGCCGCCGCAACAACATTCGCGTGTTCGATTTCGACGATCCCGAACACGGCATTTCCCACGTCGTCGCGCCGGAACTCGGCATGGTGTTGCCGGGCGCGACCCATGCGGTGCCCGACAGCCACGCCTGCACGGTGGGGGGGCTTGGGGCCTTGGCGTTCGGCGTCGGCACCACGGAGCTTGAACACATTCTGGCGACGCAGACGCTGGCGCTGGTGAAGCCCAAGCGCATGCGCATCACACTCACCGGCCGGCCCGGCGCGGGCGCGGAAGCCAAGGACATCGCGCTGCGCATCCTGCGCGAGATCGGCGTCTCGGGCGGGCGCGGCCACATCATCGAATTCGCCGGCGAGGCGGCGCGCGCGCTGCCGATCGAAGGCCGCATGACGCTGTGCAATCTCACCATCGAGATGGGCTCGCGCAGCGGCATGATCGCGGGCGACGACGCCACGTTCCAGTGGATCGCCGGACGGCCGTGGGCGCCGAAGGGCGCGCAATGGGAGCAGGCGCTGGCGCACTGGCGCACGCTGCCCTCCGACGACGGCGCGGCGTTCGACCGCGACATCAGCGTCGATTGCGATGGCCTCGCGCCGCAGATCACCTGGGGCACCGATCCGGCGCAGGTGATCGATATTTCCGGGCGCATTCCCGATCCCGCTGCGCTCGAACCCGGCAAGCGGGCGCAAATGGAAAAGAGCCTCGCCTACATGGGCGTGTCGCCGGGCGACGCGATCGAGGGCCTGCCGGTGCAGCGCGTGTTCATCGGCTCCTGCACCAACGCGCGACTGCCCGATCTCGAACTCGCGGCGAACATTCTGCGCGGCCGCCGCATCGCGCCGGGCGTCAAGGCGCTCGTGGTGCCGGGCTCCAACAAGGTGAAGCGCGACGCGGAGGCGAAGGGCCTCGACCGCGTGTTCATGGACGCGGGCTTCCGATGGGGAGAATCCGCCTGCTCCATGTGCGCGGGCGCGAACGGCGACCGCGGCGAGCCGGGCGAGCGCGTGCTCTCCACCACCAACCGCAATTTCGAGAACCGGCAGGGGCCGGGCGTGCGCACGCATCTGGTGGGCGCGGGTCTCGCGGCGGCGGCCGCCGTCACCGGCCGCATCACCGATGTGCGCAAACTGATGGCCGGAGGCGCCTGATGGAAAAGTTCACCCGCATCACGGGCGTCGCGGTTCCGCTGTTCGAGGACGATGTGAACACCGACCAGATCGCCCCCGTGGGCGGCGGTCCGCGCCTCGACCAGAATTACGCGGAGGTTCTGTTCTCCAACCGCCGCAACCTGCCGGACGGGACGCCCGATCCGGATTTCGTGTTCAACTGGCCGCAATATCGCGCGCCCTCGATCCTCGTCACGGGGCGAAATTTCGGCTGCGGCAGTTCGCGCGAAAGCGCCGTCTGGGCGATGACCGCCACCGGCGTGCGCTGCATCGTGGCGCGCAGCTTCGCCGACATTTACCGCGAGAACTGCCTGCAGAACGGCGTACTGCCGGTGACGCTCGCAACTACGGACGCCGATGCGCTCGAAGCCCTCGTGGCGAAGGCCGACGGCGCGGCGACATTCACGGCCGATCTCGACGCGCAGCGCATCACGGCCCCGGACGGCACGCAATTCGCTTTCGACCTGCCGCCCGCCGACCGCATGCGCCTGCTCGAAGGCCTCGACGACATCGGCCTGTCGCTGAAACTCGACGCCGACATCGCCGCATGGGAACGCCGCACGGCGGACGCCATGCCGTGGATGCAGCGGGCTGGGGCGGAGTAGCCGCACGTCCGCGACGTTTGAAGCCGCGCGCCGCTGGGCTAAGCTGGGCCGAACCCAGCAGCGGATGACGCCCCATGCCCCGCGCCGCGAGACGCAGCAACCCCACCGGAACGCGCACGTTCGCGCCGCTTCTGTTCGTCCTCGCGCTGCTCGCATCCCTTGCGCCGTCGCAGGCTGACGAGTTGCCGCCCGCGCCAAAGGAAGTGTTCGCCGAACTTCACTATCCATTCTGGAATTCGGGGCTTTACCCACTCAAGTCCAGGTATGGACATATCGGTTGGGTAGACGACGAAACTCTCATCGTCGAAGCCCACGACGGACCACCGCCTCGCAACAACGGAGAAGCGAGCACGAATTTTGTAAGGTTTCGCTGGAAGCTCGGAGCACGGCCAGAACCCACCGAAAACGCGGCAGAATTGGCGCAGGCCGGTTTCTGTCCACGTCTCAGCCAAACGGAAGTAGCCGCCCTTCCAAAAGGAGTCCAAGGCGGCGTCCCGCTTTATACCGCATTTTGGATTCCGAAAGTTGGGTGCCAGCGCTTCAATGACCCTGCGATGGTAGGTCGTCCCTACGTCACGGACACCGACAGGCGATATTATGTCGAGTTCGCGCCGCTGCGAATTGGGTTGTTGTTTACAGCCGAGGAATCCGGTCGCGTGTATCTGATGCGAAGCGACGGATCGGAGCGCAAACAACTCCCGATCTGGAATTCTGAAGTGACCCCGGAATGTACTCACTTCGATAGGTCGATGGAGCAATTCTACCTCTGGACCTGTTTAAACGGGGGGAGATCACGCGACCGCCCTGGCATACTTGAAGAATGGAAAATGACGGGCTGCCGGATGGTCTGGCGAGTTCATCCGGCCGAGGCCGCGACTGAAGAAATTTGCCTGCCCTTCGGCGAATGGGCCAGCGACCTCGACATCGTCCCGACCCGCGCCGGCCTGTTCGCAACATCGCGGAAGGGACGGAACAAAAGCTATCCGAATGATCCGGGCGCAGCCGGGCTGTACAAATTCGACAATGGCGGTATGCGGCGGATCATCGGTGGCTTCCTCTATCAGCGAGTCGTTTCGCCGAACGGATGCCGTATCGCGTTTCATTTGAATCCCAGCGAACATGCGGGGTTTTTTACACCATATCCGCCGACGACCATGGCGATTGATGTGTGTTCGCCATCCTAGATCGCCCTATAGCGTCGCCCCTGACCCCCTACTTCGTCGGCGACACGATCGCGTTGTATTTCGCGATCACGTCCTTCGGAGTCGCGGCGGAGCGCGACAGCAGTTCGATGAGGCCCGCAGGCCCGACGGGGCTGACGTCGAGGCCGAGCTTCACCGCCTCGGCGACGAAATCGGAATCCTTCGTCATGCGGGTGAAG
>CANJEY010000402.1 GCA_947472615.1 Beijerinckiaceae bacterium | reverse complement strand
TGCGCCTTATCGTGACGCGATTGGAAACGTCCGAATCCCGAAGGGGCACTTGTTGCGCGCACTTGTTCTTGCGCTTGTCTGGCTGGCCGCCTTCGCCGCACCGGTGAACGCCCAATCGTATCCGGGCGGAGCCCCGCCGCTGCTGCAGCGCCTGTCCCCGCAGGTCGTGAAGGGCATTTTCCCCGAGGCCACCAAGGTGGAGCTCGTCACCGATGGCGGACCGCCGGCGGCCGCCGCCTATGCGGGTACTGAACTGCGCGGCTATCTGTTCTCCACCCTCGATGTGCTGCGCGCGCCGGGCTATTCGTCCACGCCGTTCGATGTCGTGGCCGGCGTAACACGGGGCGGACGCATCACCGGCGCGGCGGTGCTGTTTCATCTGGAGCCCTATCTGCTCAACGACGAGCGCCGGACGGGGCTGCTCGTGCAGTTCCTCAGCAGTCTCGAAGGCCGGGAAGCCGTTCTGGGCGCGACGGGCGGGCTCGATCCGGGGTTCGTGGCGGGCGCGACGATTTCGGCGCGCGCCATGCGCAATGCCGTCCTCGAAGGCGCGGGGCTCGTGCTGCGCTACCGGACGGGCGCCAAAGTCATCGTCGAGCCGACGATCGACATGCTGAACTTCCGCCCATACACGGTTCCCGAACTGATCGCCGATGGGTCGCTCGGTCACGCGCGCGTCACCAATGCGGACCTCGCCGCCGCCATGCAGAGCGCCGGCCTGTCCCGCCTGCCGACCGACGTCGCGCCTCGCGGCGGGCCGGACGCCGTCTATCTAGACTTCTGGGCCGGCTATGCGCTGCCGCCGACCATTGGACGCAATACCGCCGGTCAAGGCGGCTACAACAAGCTGCTGCAGACGCTGCCGGAGGGCGCGCATGCGCTGATCCTCGGCTCGCACAGCGTCTACGATCATCTCGGTTCGCGTTACAACAATTTGTCGCACGGCTTCCGGCTCGAACGCATTTCGGTGACGCAGGGCGAAAGACTTTACGAATTCCACAAGTCCGATCTGGCGCAGGTCGACAATGCGCTGGGCAGCATCGCCAATCTGGTGATCCTGCCGAAGGAGTCTGGCTTCGACCCGCTGAAGCCGTGGCGCGCCGACGTCTATGCGTTCGCGAAGCGGCCCGATGGTTCGCTGGAGCGCTTCGGGCTGGCGAGCGTCGACTACAAACTGCCGGCGAGTTACGTGCTGATGCCGAAGCCGCCCTCCGGCCCGGTCTGGCTCGAACCGTGGATCGAGGCGCAGCCGCGCATCGCCATTCTGGTCGCGTCGCTGGCGCTGCTGACGCTCATCCTTGCATTTCAGGCGCGCCTCAGCCGGTCGCGGCAAGCGCATCGCGTGGTCCGGCTGGGATTTCTGGCGTTCACACTCGTCTGGATCGGCTGGATCGCCGGCGCGCAATTGTCGATCGTGCACCTCGTCAATTATCTGAAAGCGCCATGGGCGGATTTCGGAGCGAGCTTCTATCTGGCGGAACCGCTGATCGTCATCATCGCCATCTACACGGCGATTTCGTTGCTGCTGCTCGGCCGCGGCGTATTCTGCGGCTGGCTCTGTCCGTTCGGGGCGCTGCAGGAATTGCTGGCGCATGCGGCGCGATTCCTGCGCCTGCCGCAGTGGAACCCGCGCGAGGCGCTGCAAAAGCGGCTATGGATCGGGAAGTACGCGTCGCTCGCCATCGTGGTGGGTCTGTCCATCGCCGCGCCTGATATCGGCGCGGCGGCCGCCGAGGTGGAGCCGTTCAAGACCGCCATAACGGCCATGTTCGCGCGCGGCCTGCCCTACGTGATCTACGCGGCGGCGTTGCTGATGATCGGCCTGTTCACCGAACGCGCCTTCTGCCGCTTCCTGTGTCCGCTCGGGGGCGCGCTGGCGTTGCTCGACCGCCTGCACCTGCTGGATCTGCTGAAGCGCCGGCCCGAGTGCGGCAGTCCGTGCATCCTGTGCGAGCATTCGTGCCCGGTGCGGGCCATCCAACGGTCGGGCAAGATCAACATGGCCGAATGTTTCCAGTGCCTCGACTGTCAGGTGGAATATTACGACGACCACCGCTGCCCGACACTTGCGAGACAGAGCAAGTTGCGCATCCGCGCCGCGACGGGTGCCCCCGCACGCAAAACCTGGCCGCGCGCGCCCTCGCCCGCGCCTACGGCTGGGAGGATCGCCCCATGACGACGCGCCGGCATGTTCTGAAAATCCTCGGCGCGACGGCGGCCGTCCCGGCCGGGATATTGGCCCTGCGGCACAGCGCCGACGCCCCCACGCCGGTGCGCTGGACCGGCGAGGTGCTCGGCGCGCTGGCGAACCTGACGCTCTGGCATCGCGACCCAGCGTTCGCGCGCGCCACGATCGCCCGGATGCTGGGCGAAATCGACCGGCTCGAAAACATCTTCAGCCTGTACCGTCCCGGCAGCGAAATCGCGCGCCTCAATGCCGGTGGGCGTCTCGAAAAGCCGTCGGGCGATTTCGTCGCGATTCTGGACGAGGCCCGAACGATCGCAGCCGCCAGCGGCGGAGCGTTCAACCCAGCCGTTCAAACGCTGTGGAACGTCTATGCGCAGCATTTCGCCAGCCATCCGCAGAGCACCGAAACACCCAACAATAGTCTCTTGCAGGACGCTCGGGCGAAATCGGACTTTGCCGCCGTCGACGCCGGCCGGCGCGCCATCGCGTTCGCCCGGCCCGGCATGGCGCTGACGCTCAACGGCATCGCGCAGGGCTACATCACCGACCGGATCGCCTATCTGCTGCGCAACGAAGGTTTCGATCACGCCATGGTCGAACTGGGCGAAACCCGCGCGCTCGGGGCCGCGCCAGATGGCAAGCCTTTCGAAGTGCGGCTGATGAATCCCGGCGCGCCCGGCGTGGCGGACCGGACAGTCGCACTGGCCGATGCGTCGCTATCGGTCTCCGGCGGATACGGTCTGCGCTGGGCGCCCAACTGCCACCATATCTTCGATCCACAGACCGGGCGCAGCGCCGAAACACTGCTGGACGTGGCGGTCGTCGCGCCCCGCGCCACTCTGGCGGATGGGCTGTCGACGGCAATTTTCGTGGCTGGCGAAGCAAGAGCCGCCGCCATTTTGGCCACCTACCCCGCGGCCAGCGCCTTGATCACCCGCCGCGACGGGTCGACCACTCGAATCTGATCCACTTCAGCGCAGCGTCCCGGCAATCCGGGCCAGCGCGACGCTCTTGCCATAAGCATCCGACATGCCGCGCGCCACCGTCAGCGCCCCCTTGGGGTCGCCAGCCTGCGCCCGCGCGGCCGCGACCACGACCTGCGCCTCGACGCGCCGATAGGGATTGCTAATCTTCGCCGCCGACGCCAGCGCGCCCGCCACATCGCCTGCTTTCGCCTGCGCGGCGACAACGGATTCGATCACATCGGTGCGGGTCCGGTCGTCGACGATGCCGCCGGCGGTAGACAGCGCGCCGGCGAAATCGCCCTTGCGCGCCTGCGCGTTCACCACGGCCATCAACGCCTGCGCGCTGCCGTGATAGCTGCGAATGCTGCGGGCGATCGACAGCGCCGCCGGCGCGTCGCCCTTTTCCACCCGCAGGGCCGCAATGGCCGCGAGCCCGGAGGCGTCCCCATAGGCCGCCTCGATATTGCGGGCCAGTTCCAGCGCGCCGTCCACATCGCCCGACCGGGCGCGCGAGGCCGCCACCGCCACAAGCGCGCCGACATCCCCGTAAGCCGCCTCGATCGCGCCCGCGATGTTCATGGCGCTCGCCACGTCGCCCGCGTCCGCCGACGCCACCGCCGCAGACGCCATGGCGCGCGATCGGGCCGTCACTTCGTCAATCGTGCGAGCCGTTTCGAGCGCGCCGCGGATATCGCCCTTGCGCGCTTGCACGCCAGCGATCGCCACCAGCGCTTCATAATGCCAGGAATCATCCGCGACGGCTTCCGAGAAGCGGTGGATGTTCTGGGCGCGCGCCTCCGGAAGCCAGTTTTCGCTTTTCATCCGCCGGGCCGTTTCGAGCGCGCCCTTGATGTCGCCAGCTTCGGCCTGAACGCCCGCCACGGCGGCCTGCGCCTCAGAGCGACGGGTGAAATCCTCGATAGCGCCCGCAGATTCCAGCGCGCCCGCAATATCGCCGGCCTTGGCGCGGGCGACCGCCACGGTCTGCAACGCCGCCAGCGCCGCCGACTGTTCGCTCACGTCGTCAATACTCATCGCCGTCGAGGTCGCGCCCTTCACATCTCCCGACGTCGCCTGCGCGCCGGCCACGACCAGCAGCGCTT
>CANJEY010000401.1 GCA_947472615.1 Beijerinckiaceae bacterium | reverse complement strand
GGTGCGGCTTGAAGAACATGAAATTGCGCGCCTCCGCGATCATCAGCCCCCATGAGGGCTCCGGCGGCTTCACGCCGAGACCGAGAAACGACAGGGCGGCTTCGATCAGGATCACGATCGCAATTTCAAGGCTCGCGATGACGATGATCTGGTTCATCACATTGGGGAGCAACTCGCCCAGAATGATGCGGGTCTGGGATGCGCCGACGGCGCGCGCCGCGGTGATGAAATCACTGCCGCGCAATTGCTGCACGGCGCTGCGGGTGACGACCGCATAGCGATCCCATGTGAGAAAGCCGAGGATCAGCACGAGCGCCGTCACGGAACCGCCGACGATGCTGACCAGCGACAGCGCGATCAACAGGCCGGGCAGGGCGAGCTTCACGTTGATCAGATAGACCACGACAGCATCGACGCGGCCGCCGAAATAGCCGCCCAGAATACCGATCGTCGAGCCAACAGTTCCGGCGATGACAGCCGCCCCGAAGCCGACGATCAGCGAGATGCGCGATCCGTAGATGAGACGGCTCAGGTAATCGCGGCCGAGCGAATCCGTGCCGAGCAGGTGCGCCCAGTTGCCGGTTGTCCACACAGGGTCGATGAGGCGCTGCGTCAGATCCTGATCGTAGGGATCATACGGAGCCAGCACGGGCGCGAAGATCGCCACGAAGGCGGCCAGTAGCACAACGGCCGAACCGAAGATCAGCCCGACATGGGATTTGGCGCGCCGTCGCATTTCCTCGCGCGGCGAGGGCGGCATGGATTCTGGCAGTTCCAATGCGGCCGGTGCGAGAACGCTGTCCGTCATAGGGCGATTCTCGGGTCGAGCTTGGCGTTGATGATGTCGGATAACAGCGTGAGCAGGATGTAGCAGAACGACAGGAACACCAGAATCGACTGCACGACCGGGAAGTCGATACGCTTGATGGAGTCGAACGCCAGCAGGCCGATGCCGTTGAGGGCGAACACCGATTCGACGATCACCGAGCCGCCGAGCAGGAAGCCCAGCGAAACAGCCGACAGCGACACCACCGGCAAGATCGCGTTGCGCAGCGCATGTTTGAACAGAACCGACATCGGCGCGAGGCCCTTGGCCCATGCGGTGCGGATGTAATCGGAGGCCAGCACGTCGATCATGCCGGTACGGGTCAGGCGCATCAGCGCCGGCATGGTGGCGAGGCCGAGCGTGACGGTCGGCATGATGAAATGCGCGAACGTGTCGGAGCCCGAAATCGGCAGCCAGCGCAGGATAACGCCAAACAGGTAGATCAACAGCAAGCCAAGCCAGAAGCTCGGGATAGCCTGGCCGAAAACGCTGAGCGTCAGGACGGTGCGGTCGATCCACGTGTTGCGGCGGATGGCGGCCAGCACGCCGAGCGGCAGGGCGAAGACAAGCGCGAAGGTCAGCGCCGAGAAGGCCAGCTTTATGGTGACGCCGATGCGGGCCAGAATGAGTTCGGTCACGGGTTCGTGGGTGAACAGCGAACTGCCCAGATCGCCGCGCAGCGCCCGGCCTGCCCAGTCGAGGTATTGCATGTAAAGGGGCTGATCGAGCCCGTATTGCTTGGCGACCCGCGCGATATCGGCCGCGCTCGCGGTCTCGCCCGCCAGAACGGCGGCCAGATCGCCCGACATGCGCAGCAGTCCGAATCCGATGAAGGACACGGTGAGCGCCACTAGCGTCAGCATGAAAATACGGCCGACCACGAACCGCAGCATGAAACCCGCATCCTCCCGAAGTCCGCCCCGCAAACCATCCTGGCTGCGCGGCGTCCAGCCGATCCTCGTCCGGCGCAGGCCATTGTGCGTGAAAAGGCCCGTCTTGTCAGCTTTGGCGAAGCTTCGTCAAAGCTGCCGCGCTTGTGCGCCGTCGCAATGTTGATAATATAATATCAATTGAAGGTCGAATGAAAAAGGGAGAACGAATGCTCAGCGAGACTCGCAATGAGATGCTGACGCAGACTGGCCGTGGGACTCCCATGGGCGAGGTCTTGCGCCGTTACTGGCATCCGATCGCAGCCGTTGACCAGATGGAGCGCGAGTCGATCTGCCCCGTCCGGCTGATGGGCGAGGACCTCGTTCTGTATCGCGATCTCAGCGGCAAATACGGGCTCGTCGAGAAGCACTGCCCGCATCGCCGCGCCGACCTGTCCTATGGGTTTGTCGAACAGTGCGGCATCCGCTGCAATTATCATGGCTGGCAGTTCGACGAGACCGGCGCGTGCGTCAGTCAGCCGTATGAGGACACCGCCAATCCGGGCGCGAAATTCCGCGAAAAGGTCACCATCACGGCCTATCCGGTCGAGGCGAGGGGCGGTCTGCTGTGGGCCTATCTGGGGCCTGCGCCTGCGCCGCAGTGTCCGGACTGGGACGCGTTCCACTGGACCAACGGGTTTCGCCAGATCGTGTTCTCGGAAGTGCCGTGCAATTGGGTGCAGGCGCAGGAGAACTCCATCGATCCGGTGCATTTCGAATGGATGCATTCGAACTGGAGCATGCGGCTCGGCGGCAAGACCGGCCCCTATGCGCCGACCCACCTGAAAGTCGATTTCGACGAATTCGAGTTCGGCTACGTCTACAAGCGCGTCACCGAAGGCCAGCCGGAGAATAGCCCGCTGTGGACCGTGGGGCGCGTCTGCCTTTGGCCAAACGGGTTCTATCTCGGCGATCATTTCGAATGGCGCGTGCCGATCGACGATCACAACATGCTGAGCGTTGTCTGGGCGTTCAACCACGTGCCGGTGGAGCGCCAACCCTATGTGCAGGCCTCCATCCCGTCCTGGACCAGCCCGATCAAGGATGAGAAGACAGGGCGCTGGATTTCCAGCCACATCATCAATCAGGACATTATCGCCTGGGTCGGGCAGGGGGCGATTGCGGACCGCACCAAGGAGCATCTGGGCGCGAGCGATCGCGGCGTCTCGATGATCCGCAAGCAATGGTTCGACGACATCGAGGCCGTGAAGCGTGGCGAAGATCCCAAGGGCCTCATCCGCGATCCGGCGCGCAACCATGCTGTGCCGTTGCCGAACGCCAGCATCAAGATGAAGACGGCGCGCACGCTGGAGGAGATGAAAAAAGATCCGATCCAGTCGCGCAGCCTGCAGGATTTCGTGTTTAACTACGGTCAGCCGCCGGAGGTCCGGCGCGCCTTCGAGGAAGCGATGGGGCTGCGCTGACCCCCTCGCCCGGGCTGACGAGGAACCGACAAGGGTGAGCCAGAACCGCGCCGTGCCGGATGTGACGACAGAGCTTTGGCGAGACGAGAGCGAATCGACGTTGTCGGCCCGCATCACGCGCAGCATTCGGGACGATCTGTTTTCCGGCAAGCTGACGCCGGGCGCGTTTCTCGGCACCGAGGCGAACTGGGCGCAGCAATTCGGCGTTAGCCGCATGGCGGCGCGCGATGCGATCCGCAGTCTGAAAGCTGCCGGCATCATCGACATCCGCATTGGCGCGCGGGGCGGTATCTTCGTCGCGCCGGCCAACCCGGATTGTTTCGCAGAGGCGCTCGCCATCCAGATGAAACTGATCGGCGTCGAACTTGAAGAGGTTCTCGACGCCCAGATCGCCATTGAGGTGACGGCCGCCGAACTCGCCGCCAGCCGCGCGACGCCGGAAAACATCCAGAACCTGCGCCGGCTGCTCGACGAGATGCGCAAGACGATCGGGTCGCCGAAGCTCTTCACCGAATTTGCAATGTTCTTCCGCGAGGCCGTGGTTGCGGCGTCGAACAATCGTGTGCTGCTGGCGCAGTTCCGTGGTCTGAGGCATCTGCTGCTGCCGCATTACACGCGGCATTCGACGCAGGACGTGGCCCGTCGCGTGGTCGCCTCCCACGAAGATCTGTTGCGCCATATCGAAGGTCGCGATCCGGTCGCGGCGCGCGAGCTGATGCGTCAGAGGTTGCAGACGATCCGCGAACGCCAGCTCATGCACATGCGGGCGACGGCGAAGGACTCCTGAGCCGCTTTCGAAACGACGAAGGCCGGCGTCGCCGCCGGCCTTCGAGGATAGCTATGTCCGTTCAGGTCAGGCGAGCTTGAACAGCTTGCGGGCGTTGCCTTCGAAAATGGCCGTCTTGTCGGCGTCGCTCAGCCATGCGAACTTCTTGATGTAGGGCGCGATGTCGTCATACGTGACGCCCGTGGCTGGGTTGCGGGCCGCGCCGATGCCGGGGCATTCCGCGCCGAACACGCACCGGTCTACCCCGACAGTCTTGATCAGCAGTTCGATCGCCGGTTCGGTGTAGAGCACAGT
>CANJEY010000400.1 GCA_947472615.1 Beijerinckiaceae bacterium | reverse complement strand
GTCAATATCGATCCGCGCCGGACGGATACGTCGGAAAGTTGCGATCTTCATTTGCCGGTGGCGCCCGGCATGGATTCGATTCTGTTCGCCGGATTGCTGGTTCATCTCGCCGATGCGGACCGTCTCGAGGCGTCCTATGTCGAGGCGCACACGCAGAACTTCGACGCGGCGCTGGCCGCCTCGCGGGCCATCGCGCCCGACGTTGCGGCGGTCGCCAAAGGTGCGGGCCTCCGTGAAAGCGATGTCGCGGCGTTCTTTCATCTGTGGGCTTCGACGCCGCGCGTCGTCACGCTCTACAGTCAGGGCGTCAATCAATCGGCGCAGGGGACCGACAAGGTCAACGCCATCATCAATTGTCATCTGGCGACGGGCCGCATCGGTGGTGAAGGACAGGGGCCGTTCTCGCTGACCGGACAACCGAATGCGATGGGCGGTCGCGAAGTCGGCGGCCTCGCCAATCAGCTCGCGGCGCATATGGGTTTTTCGGCGCTGGAGGTGAACCGCGTCCGACGCTTCTGGAATGCGCCGCGCATGGCGTCGCGCGAAGGCCTCAAGGCGGTCGAGATGTTCGACGCGATCGGTCGCGGCGAGATCAAGGCGCTTTGGGTGATGGGCACCAACCCGGCGGTGAGCATGCCGCGCGCAGGCGCGGTGCGCGACGCGCTGGGCAAGCTCGATCTGCTGATCGTCTCGGAAAATGTCGCCTCGAACGACACGATGAATTGCGGCGCGCATGTTCTGTTTCCGGCGGCTGCATGGGGCGAGAAGGACGGAACGGTCACCAATTCGGAGCGGCGCATTTCGCGGCAGCGCAAGTTCATGCCGCTGGCGGGCGAGGCGCGGCCGGATTGGCGGATTATCTGCGGCGTGGCGGAGCGGCTTGGATTTGGCGAGGCGTTCGGGTTTCAGAGTCCGGCGGACATCTTCCGCCAACATGCGGCGCTTTCGGAGTTTGAAAATCAGGGGTCGCGCGATTTCGACATCGGCGAGCTCGCGCGCCTGAACGCGCGGCAATACGAGACGTTGGCGCCGGTGCAATGGCCGGCGCGCGCCGGCGACGGCGGCGGTCGGGCGCGCATGTTCGACGATGGCGTGTACTTCACGCCGTCGCGCAAGGCGCAGTTCGTGGCGATCGAAGCGCCTGCGTTGAAGAACGCCGCTTCGGTCAGCCTTCCGCTGATGCTGAATACCGGCCGTGTGCGCGATCAATGGCACACGATGACTCGCACGGGGCTGTCGCGGCGGCTCGCCGGTCATCGGTCCGAGCCTTTCGTGGAGGCGCATCCGGCCGACGCTGCGAGGTATGGACTTATGGACGGCGGACTCGCGCAGGTTCGCACACCGCACGGGTCGGCGATCCTGCGGGTACGGGTGACGGACGGGCAGCGGGCCGGCATGTTGTTCGCCCCCATTCACTGGAGCGACGAGATCGCATCCGATGCGCGCGTCGGGGCGCTCGCGAACGCCTGTTTCGATCCATTTTCCGGCCAGCCCGAACTCAAGGCGACGCCCTGTTCGGTCTCGCCGGTCGTGCGCGCCCGCAGCGGCTTCGTGATGGCGCGGCGGCGAGTCCGACTGGGACCGGAGTCGATCTGGAGTTGGTCGGCGATCGAGCAGGGTTTTGCGTCGCGTATCGACACGGATGCGACGCTGGACGAGGTGCTGGCGAGCCTGAAGGATGGCGAAGATCAGGAGACGCTCGTTTATGAGGATTCAGCCCGTGGGGTTTCGCGCGCGGCGCTGATCGCGGACGGCAGGCTGGCGGCAGTGGCGTTCCTTGGCGGCGGCGCTGCGACATGGGCCGGGTTGTTGCCGGCATGGACGGCGCCGAAGCTCGAAAGCGGTTATCGGGGCATACTGCTGTCTGGCCGACTCGAGGATGGGCCGGCCACCTGCGGCCAGACCGTCTGCGCCTGTTTCGGCGTGGCGAGCGACCGCATCGAGGCCGCCATCGCGGCCGGGGCCGCCGACGTTCAGGCTGTCGGGCGGACCACGAAGGCCGGGACCAATTGCGGCTCCTGCATCCCCGAAGTGCGCCGGATGCTGGCGGCGGTCAGCGTCCTGCAGCCCGAGCCAGCCTGACGCTTTGCGGCGCTCCCGGCCTTCCGTATAAGAACGCCCAGCGGCTGTCATGCCGCCCGGGAGACGGACGTGGACAATTCGATCGAACGGCCCGTGCCGGGCAATACCGATGGAACCTGGGGCAGCGATGTCATCGCCGACTTGCTGCGCAATCTCGATGTGCCCTATGTGACGCTCAATCCGGGCGCGAGTTTTCGGGGCCTCCACGACAGTCTGGTCAATCGCCTCGGCAATCGCGCGCCGCAGATGCTGCTTTGCCTGCATGAGGAATCGGCCGTCGCCATCGCGCATGGCTGGGCCAAGGTGACCGAGAAGCCGCTCATCTCCATCGTCCACAGCAATGTCGGGTTGATGCACGCCACCATGGCTGTGTTCAACGCGTGGTGCGACCGCGCGCCGCTGCTGCTGCTGGGGGCGACCGGCCCTGTCGACGCCGCGAAACGCCGGCCGTGGATCGACTGGATTCACACCGCCAAGGATCAGGCCGCGCTGGTGCGTGATTACACCAAGTGGGACGATCAGCCGGGCTCAGTGCCGGCCGCGATCGAGGGAATACTGCGCGCGTGGCAGATCACGCAGGCTGCGCCGCGCGGTCCGACCTATGTGGTGCTCGACGTCGCCTTGCAGGAGCAGAAGCTCGACGCGCCGGTTGCGCTGCCGGACGTGACGCGCTACCGGGCCGCCGCTCCGCAGGGTCCGACGCCCGAGGTCGTCGACGATATCGCCAAGCTGCTGTCGGGCGCGCAAAGGCCGCTGATCCTGATGGGCCGCGTGTCGCGCTCGGAAGACGACTGGGCGGCGCGCGTGGCGCTAGCCGAGCGGCTGGGCGCGGTGGTTCTGACCGATATGAAGGTCGCGGGCGCGTTTCCAACCGAACATCCGCTGTACGGCGCGCCGTCCGGCACATTCCCAAGCCCCGAGATGTGTGGCTTGCTGCGACAGGCAGACGTCGTGCTGGCGCTGGACTGGGTCGATCTCGCTGGCGCGCTCAAGGCCGCGTGGGGCGCGGATGCGGTCGGGTCGGAAGTGATCGCCGTGTCGCTCGACCAGCATCTGCACAATGGCTGGAGCATGGATCATCAGGGGCTGGCTCCGGTCGACGTGCCGGTATCGGCGTCGCCGGACGCCACGGTGCATGCGCTTGTCAGGCGGCTTGGGCCGTCGGGGTCGGCGCACGCCACATGGCCGGGCCGACCCGCCTCAGCGAGGCCGGCAGCGCCGCACTTTCCGCACAATTCGCTCAGCGTTCCGGCCGTGGCGCAGATTCTCGCCAAGGCCGTGGCTGGGCGAACAACCTGCCTGATCCGTCATCCCTTGTCGTGGGCCGGACATTTGTGGACGATCGCGCATCCGCTCGATTTCCTCGGCACCGATGGCGGCGGCGGCATCGGTTCCGGTCCCGGCACGGCAATCGGGGCCGCGCTGGCGCTGCGCGGCGGCGACCGGCTGCCGATAGCGATTCTCGGCGATGGCGATTTCCTGATGGGGGTGACGGCAATCTGGACCGCTGTGCATTACCGTATTCCGCTGCTGATCATCATCGCCAACAATCGCTCGTATTATAACGACGAGATTCATCAGGAGCGCGTCGCCCGCATGCGCGAACGCCCGGTCGAGAACAAATGGATCGGCCAGCACATGGGCGATCCCGACATCGATCTCGCCATGCTGGCGCGCGGGCAGGGCGCGACCGCCTTTGGGCCGGTGCGGACCTATGTGGAATTCGAGAAGAGCCTTGCGGATGCAATCGCGGCCGTTGATCGCGGCGAAGTCGCCGTCATCGATGCGCGAGTCGATCCCGGATATGACCCGGGCATGTCGAGTGCATTGACGACGCAGCCCGACCGCAACTGACCGACCAATCGCGCTACGCGCGCAAAGCCATCCGGGGAACGCCAGAGTGGAAGCAAAATCAAACCAACCTCCGCGTCCGGCGGATTCGTTTCTCACGGCCGCCGAACTGATCGAGGAAGCGCATGCTCGCCTGAACTCCTCTGTCTGGGGCTATGTGGCGGGCGGCGCCGAGTCCGAGACTTCCAAGCGCCGCAATCGCGACGCGTGGGATTCGTGGGCGTTCCGCGCCCGCATCCTGCGCCGTGTCGACAAGGTGGACGCTACTTCGACGTTGCTGGGCAGCACGCTGCGCACTCCAGTGTTGTTCGCCCCGATGGGCTCGATGGACGTGTTC
>CANJEY010000399.1 GCA_947472615.1 Beijerinckiaceae bacterium | reverse complement strand
GGTCGTATCAGCCAATCGCCTTTCCGACGGGATCGTGGTGTTCCGCGCCCCCGGCGGCAAATGGATCGAGCGTCTGGACGAGGCGGCGACTTTCGCCGACAAGGCTGCGCTCGACGCCGCTGTGGCCGACGCGCAGCGCGACGTCGCCGCCAATGTGGTGGTCGACATCTTCCCGTTCGAGGTCACGATCGCCGGCGCAAACCTCACCGCCGTGACGCTGCGCGACCGCATCCGCACGCGCGGGCCGACCGTCCATCTCGACCACGGCAAGCAGGCCCTGCCCGGCTGAGCCGGCGCCAATATCGGGATCGCCCATGTACCGCTACGACGAATTCGACGCCGCTTTCGTGAAGGATCGCGTTTCGCAGTTTCGCGATCAGGTCCAGCGCCGGCTGACCGGGGAACTGAACGAAGAGCAGTTCCGCATCCACCGCCTGATGAACGGCGTCTATCTGCAATTGCACGCCTATATGCTGCGCGTCGCGGTTCCTTACGGAACCCTGTCGTCAAAGCAGGTGCGCAAGCTGGCGCACATCGCGCGACGCTACGACAAGGGCTTCGGACATTTCACGACGCGCCAGAACATCCAGTTCAACTGGCCTGCCCTGAAGGATGTGCCGGACATTCTCGACGAGCTCGCCTCGGTCGAGATGCACGCGATCCAGACCTCCGGCAATTGCATCCGCAACGTCACGGCGGACCATTTCGCCGGCGCAGCCGCCGACGAGATCGACGATCCGCGCCCCTATGCGGAAATCCTGCGCCAGTGGTCGTCGATCCACCCGGAATTCACGTTCCTGCCGCGCAAGTTCAAGATCGCCGTCACCGGCGCGGCGCATGATCGAGCCGCCATTCAGGTGCACGACATCGGGTTGCAGATCGTCCGCAACGACAAAGGCCAGAAGGGCTTCGCGGTCTATGTCGGCGGCGGCCTCGGCCGCACCCCGATGGTCGGCCGCAAGATCCGCTACTTCCTCCCCGTGGAAGATCTGCTCGCCTATTGCGAGGCCGTCGTCCGCGTCTACAATCTCGAAGGCCGCCGCGATAACAAGTATAAGGCGCGCATCAAGATTCTGGTTCACGAAAAGGGAACCGAGCCGCTCCGCGTCGCCGTCGAGGAAGAGTTCGCGGCGCGAAACGACGGCCGCCTGCGCCTGCCGCAGACGGAAGTCGACCGCATACACGCCTATTTCGCCCCGCCCGCCGTCGAGCCGCGCGCGGCAACGTCGGACGCCGTTGAGGAGCGGAAGTCGCGTGATGCGAAGTTCGCGGCCTTCGTCGACACGAATGTTGCAAAGCACCGCGTGCCGGGCTTCGGCATCGTCACCATTTCGCTGAAGCCGATCGGCGGCATTCCGGGCGACGCCACCGCCGAACAGATGGAAGCCGTGGCTGCGCTGGCCGAAAAGTACGGCCACGACGAAATCCGCGTGTCGCACGAGCAGAACCTCGTACTGCCCTATGTGGCGCTCGACGATCTGCCCGCCGTTTACGACGCGCTGGCCGCGCAGGGGTTGGCCACAGCCAACGCCGGTCAGGTCAGCGACATCATCGCCTGCCCGGGCCTCGACTACTGCTCGCTCGCCACCGCGCGTTCGATCCCGGTCGCGCAACGCATCTCCGAACGCTTCGGCGAAGGCGAGCGCGCGAACAAGATCGGCGATCTCAAGATCAAGATTTCCGGCTGCATCAACGCCTGCGGCCACCATCATGTCGGCAACATCGGCATTCTGGGCCTCGAGCGCAAAGGCGTCGAGACCTACCAGATCACGCTCGGCGGCACGGCGGACGAGACCTGCGCCATCGGCGACATCACCGGCCCGGGCTTCTCGTACGAGGCCGTCGTGGATGCGGTCGAAACCGTGGTCGACACCTATCTGGGCCTGCGCAAGGATGCGGGCGAGGATTTCCTGACCACCTACCGGCGCGTCGGCATGGCGCCCTTCAAGGCGGCGCTCTACGAGAAGAATACCGGAGCAGATATTTGACTTCGCTTCTGAAAGACGGACGTTTCGTCGACGACAACTGGAAGCATGTGTGCGACGGCGAGGACATTCCGCCGTCGGGCCATGTGATCGTTCCGCTCGACTGGTGGCTGGCGCAACGCGGCGCGTTTGCGGACTCGCATGTGGCGATGGGCGTGCGGGTCGAACCCGGCACGCCCGTGGAATCCTATGCGGCCGACATTCCGCGGTTCGCGCTCATTGCGCTATCGTTTCCGAAGTTTCAGGACGGCCGCAATTTTTCGGTCGCGCAATTGCTGCGGGAACGCTACGGATTCACCGGCGAACTGCGCGCTGTCGGCGACGTGCTGCTTGATCAGTTGCAGATGATGCAGCGTTGCGGCTTCGACACGTTCGAGATCAGTGACGGACCGACCCTGAAGGCGCTGCAGGAAGGCCGCAAGAACACGCTCTCACGGTTCTATCAGCCCAGCATCGCCGCGACGGAAGCGCCTGTCGGCACGCGTCCCTGGCTGCGCCGACCCGGCGCCTGATCAGACGCGATTTTCGCAGCCGCAGGGCGGACAGGGCGGCGACGCCGCGACCCGTCCGGGGCTCGCCACAACTGACGGCGCATCGCGCCGCATCGCACATTCGACGATGTGCCGGAATCCGCGCAGCAGCGGCATGTCCTCGCCCGACATCGCGTCCGACAGGCGACGCCATCCGTCTTCGCCAACGCGCGCGGCGAAAGACCTGACCTGCTCGGCCGCATAGGCTTCCGCAGACAGGCCGCGCGCTTCAGCCACATGCTCGACGTCGTTCGCGAAGGCGGGGCCGATGCTGACCAGAGCCGCATGCGCCACGCGTTCGTTCGAGCACGAATTGATGAGTTCGGCGATCAGCATGGCGGCTCCCTGTGTTCCGCAATGCGCCTTGCGACGCGATATCGCCCCCAACCCCGACGTAGAGGCGAAAAGCGACCTTATGATGACGACCGCCGAACGATAGTTTGCTGCAACGCAATATGAACGGTGCGTCAATTCCATCGGTCGAACGCCAAGCGTTCACTGCGACAGATGAGCCGACTTGAATACGAAACGAATCTGCGCGACGATGGATGAACGAAAGCCGATCGGCGTTCGTCAGGGGGCGACTGACAGAGGAGCTATTCATGGATCGACGCAATTTCATTCGAGGCCTGCTCGGCATTGCAGGCGCAGCCGCCGCCGCTTCTGTTCTGGCCCCGTCAGCCGAGGCAGCTCCGCTGCTCGACACGCTGAAGGATATGGACGCCGGCAAGGTCGCCAATCCACTCGCCAACGAAGCCGATCTTCCAGCTGAAGGCGCGCAGGAAAGCCAGTTCTACTTTGGCGGCGGTCGCCGCGTGTATCGCCGTCCGGTCTACTATCGTCGCCCGATCTATCGCCGCCCGGTCTATTATCGGCCCGTGCGCCGCGCGCGTTGCGTGTGGGTTCGCAATCGTTTCGGCGGTCTCGTTCGCCGCTGCTTCTGATCGACGATCTGAGGAATTGATCGCTCCGTCCGGCCATCTGGGCGGAGCGATTTCATTTTGAGATCACGCCGTCGCCCGATCAGCCGATTTCGACGTGAAACTACGCAGCAGCATCAGGATGACGGCGGTTCCGAGTCCCCAGCAGCCGTTGTTGAAGAACGCCGTCCAGTTCACCCGCGCCATCGTGAACGGCTGACCCTTGATCGGCCCGACCACGAACCAGCCCACCGCTGTCGGCAGGATCGCTCCGAACACGAAGGCTGCGACCAGATAGGCCAGCGTCGATTTCGGCAGCCAGCGTTCGGCGAACACGAACGCGACGCCCCACACGCCGCCCCAGAACGACAGGTTGAGCAGAGCCGGCACGCCGAACACGTGCTGCGCGCTCGACATATTCCACGGCATGTTGCGGCCCGGAACCGTCAGATAGAGCAGCAGGCTGCCGACCTGATGAAACAGCGGCACGGCTAGAAAGCCGGCCAAGAAGCCGAAGAACAGTATGCGCGCATCGATTTTCGCGCCGACGGAACTGGTCATGCGGAAGCCCTCCCGTGAACAGATCAATGCCAGCCGCGGCGCGAGTCAAGCGCGCGGACGTCTCAGGGACTCGTGATCACCAGACTCCGGTATTCGGCATGGACGCCCACGGCTCCTGCGGCGGCAGATGGTCGCCCTCCTGCAGCAATTCGATCGAGACGTTGTCGGGCGAACGTACGAACGCCATGTGCCCATCGCGCGGCGGCCGGTTGATGGTGACGCCACCCTTCATCAGGCGGTCGCAGAGCCCGTAGATATCGTCCACACGATACGCCAG
>CANJEY010000398.1 GCA_947472615.1 Beijerinckiaceae bacterium | reverse complement strand
TCACCGCCAACTCAATGAACTGCCTGACCGAGGCGCTCGGCCTCTCCCTGCCCGGCAACGGCTCGACGCTCGCCACCCATTCCGACCGCAAGCGGCTGTTCGTGGAGGCCGGGCACCTGATCGTCGATCTGGCGCGCCGCTATTACGAACAGAACGACGAGACCGCCCTGCCCCGCAACATCGCGACGTTCGAGGCGTTCGAGAACGCCATGACGCTCGACATCTCCATGGGCGGCTCGACCAACACCGTGCTGCACCTGCTGGCCGCCGCCCACGAGGGCGAGGTGCCGTTCACGATGACCGACATCGACCGCCTGTCGCGGCGCGTGCCGGTGCTGTGCAAGGTCGCCCCGTCGGTGCCGGACGTGCATCTGGAAGACGTGCATCGCGCCGGCGGCATCATGGGCATTCTGGGCGAACTCGATCGCGGCGGGCTGCTCACCAATACGGTGCCGACCGTGCACGCGCCGTCGCTCAAGGCGGCGCTCGACCGCTGGGACGTGAAACGCACCAACAGCGAGTCGGTGACGACCTTCTTCCGCGCCGCCCCCGGCGGCGTCCCCACCACGGTCGCGTTCAGCCAGAGCCGACGCTACGACGATCTCGACACCGACCGGCAGGCGGGCTGCATCCGCGACGTGGAGCACGCCTTCTCGAAGGATGGTGGACTGGCGGTGCTGTCGGGCAATCTGGCGCTCGATGGCTGCATCGTGAAGACGGCGGGCGTCGACAACAGCATTCTGGTCTTCGTCGGCCCCGCCAGGGTGTTCGAGAGCCAGGACGCGGCGGTGGCCGGCATCCTGACCGGTCAGGTCAAGGCCGGCGATGTCGTGGTGATCCGTTACGAGGGGCCGCGCGGCGGCCCCGGCATGCAGGAAATGCTGTATCCGACGAGCTACATCAAGTCGAAGGGCCTGGGCAAAGCCTGCGCGCTCATCACTGACGGCCGCTTCTCGGGCGGCACCTCGGGCCTGTCGATCGGCCACGTCTCGCCGGAGGCGGCGGAGGGCGGGCTCATCGCGCTGGTCGAGGACGGCGACCGGATCGAGATCGACATTCCGAATCGCGGCGTCAAGCTGGCGGTGGCGGACGACGTTCTGGCCAAGCGTCGCGCCGCCCAGGAAGCCCGCGGCAAGGACGCCTGGAAGCCCGCGCAGGCCCGCAAGCGCAAGGTGTCGACGGCGCTGCGCGCCTATGCGGCGATGACCACGAGCGCCGCGCGCGGCGCGGTCCGGCAGATCAGGGATTGATGAAAAGTGGGCTGGCGCCCCGCGCCGGCCCATCAGTTCGCGTTTGAAGCGCGGCGGCCGTCATTGCCTTTGAGCGAAACTGACCTGAAAAAACAAAAGCAAGGCGCGACCCCCTGGCCACGGCCTTGCCTGACAGTTGAGCCACCTCCGCACCTGGCTTTCATATCCGCGCGAGTCGCGAGGCAGTGGCTCAAGGCTTGCGCCATTTGAGCCGGCTCAGGGTCGGAACGTCCTCCCGCGACTTGGTGCAGCACACGTCCGGTAGACCCGGAGGCGGCCTCCTTTCGGATTAGCAAAGTTAAACTAGCCAAAGGTTTTGTGGTTGTCACGAGGGCAATGCCGAAATTTCTCACTTTTGACGTTTTTTTCGGCCCCCTGCACCATACGGCGTCAAAATCGTGGTCGGGACGGACGGCGCAGCGCTGGAGCTTGTGTTTTTGGCGCTGTTGCGATTGGTAACAGGCCGCCAAATGAAAGGGCCGCGTCGCATGTGCGATTCGCGGCCGGACCGACCGATTTCAGGGATATTGCCGAATGCGTCTTTCCCGCTTCTTCCTGCCCATCCTGCGCGAAACGCCCAAGGAGGCGGAAATCGTGTCCCACCGGCTCATGTTGCGCGCCGGCATGATTCGACAGGAAGCCGCCGGCATCTATGCGTGGTTGCCGTTGGGCCTGCGCGTTCTGAACAAGATCAACGCCATCATCCGCGAAGAACAGAATCGCGCCGGAGCGATCGAGATTCTGATGCCGACAATCCAGTCCGCCGATCTGTGGCGCGAGAGCGGGCGATACGAGGCCTATGGCAAGGAAATGCTGCGCATCAAGGACCGACACGAGCGCGACATGCTGTTCGGTCCCACCAACGAGGAGATGGTCACCGCCATCGTCCGCGCGCATGTGAAGTCCTACAAGGATCTGCCGCTCAATCTCTATCATATCCAGTGGAAGTTCCGCGACGAGGTGCGGCCGCGATTCGGCGTCATGCGCTCGCGCGAATTCCTGATGAAGGACGCCTATTCGTTCGACATCGACGCCGCCGGCGCGCGCCATTCGTACAACAAGATGTTCACCGCCTATCTGCGCACCTTCGCCCGCATGGGACTGAAGGCGATTCCGATGCGAGCCGACACCGGTCCGATCGGCGGCAATCTCAGCCACGAGTTCATCATCCTGGCGTCGACGGGCGAGAGCGAAGTGTTCTGTCACAAGGCGTTTCTCGAACGCAACACGCCGCCGGCCGACATCGACTTCGAAGATCGCGGCGTGATGCAGGGCGTGTTCGACGACTGGACGTCGCGCTACGCGGCTACATCTGAAATGCACGACGCCCCTGCGTTCGACGCACTGCCCGAGGCCGACAAGGTTTCTGCGCGCGGCATCGAAGTCGGCCATATTTTCTACTTCGGAACCAAATACTCTGAACCGATGCGGGCCGTGGTGAACGGACCGGACGGCAAGGAAACGGCTTTGCAGATGGGATCTTACGGCATCGGTCCGTCGCGCCTCGTGGCGGCGCTGATCGAGGCGAATCACGACGACAACGGTATCATCTGGCCGGATTCAGTCGCGCCGTTCCGCGCCGGCATCGCCAATCTGAAAGTCGGCGACGCCGCGACCGACAAGGCCTGCGGCGACCTCTATGCGCGCCTCGAAGCGGCGGGAATCGACACGCTCTATGACGACCGCGACGACCGGCCGGGCGCGAAATTCGCCACCATGGACCTCATCGGCCTGCCGCAGCAGATCATCGTCGGCCCGAAGGGGCTGGCGGAGGGGCGCGTCGAGGTGAAGGATCGCCGCACCGGCGCACGCGAAATGCTGTCGCCAGATGAAGCCTTCAACAAGCTGAGCGCATGAGCCAGATCGCGCTCGACGCCCCCGCCGTAACGCCCGACCCGACCGAGACGCGCCCCTTCGCGGCGTTCGAGTGGATGATCGCCGCGCGCTATCTGCGGGCGCGACGCGCGCAGGGCTTTGTGTCGGTGATCGCGGGCTTTTCGTTCACCGGCATCATGCTGGGCGTGGCGACGCTGATCGTCGTCATGTCAGTGATGAACGGCTTCCACATCGAGCTGATGAGCAAGATCATCGGCATCAACGGCCATGTGTTCATTCAGGCGCTGGAGCGGCCGCTCAGCGATTACGACGCCGTGGTCAGCCGCATCAGCAAGGTGAAGGGCGTCACGTTCGCGCTGCCGATGGTGGAGAGCGCGGCCGGCGTCTCGTCGCAATATCAGCAGTCGGGCGCGCTGGTGCGCGGCATCCGCGAAGCCGACATGAAGAAGCTGCCAGGCATCTCGTCGAACGTGAAGCTCGGATCGCTCGACGGTTTCGACACAGCGGAAGGCGTCGCGATCGGCTCCAAGCTCGCCGAGCAATTGAGCGTGCGAATCGGTGACACGATCTCGATTCTCACCGCGAAGGGGTCGCAGACGCCGTTCGGCATCGCGCCGCGAATCAAGTCCTATCCGGTCGTGGCGGTATTCCAGATCGGCGTGTCGGAATTCGACGGCATTTTTGTCTACATGCCGTTCACGGAGGCGCAGGCATTTTTCAACAAGGACGACGAGGCCTCGGTGATCGAGGCCTTCGTGGACGATCCCGACAACATGGACGTCATCCGCGCTCGCATCGACGAAACCATCGGCCGACCGGCGATGATGACCGACTGGCGGCAGCGCAACAAATCCTTCTTCGACGCCCTGAAGGTCGAGCGCACAGTGATGTTCTTCATTCTCACGCTGATCGTTCTGGTAGCGGCGCTGAACATCATCTCTGGCCTCACCATGCTGGTGAAGGACAAGGGCCGCGACATCGCAATCCTGCGCACGATGGGCGCGACGCGCGGCGCAGTGATGCGCGTTTTCCTCATCACCGGCGCGGCAATCGGCGTCAGCGGCACGATGGCGGGCTTTCTGCTCGGCCTGCTGGTGGCGAAGAATCTCGAGCCGATCCGTCAGGCGATCAACAAGACGTTCGGGCTGAACGTGTTCGATCCAAACTTTTATTTCCTCAGCCGCCTGCCCT
>CANJEY010000397.1 GCA_947472615.1 Beijerinckiaceae bacterium | reverse complement strand
GAGGACTGGAAGCGGGCTCCGAAATCAGCTTCCGTTTGCGCATCGTCGAAACACGATTGCGACAAGCAATCATCGATTCAACGATTTCAACGGCCGGGATTGCTTCCTATTCGGCGAACGCCTTTTCGCGAAATCTTGCGTTGGTGGATTTGAAGCCCGGTCTGTACGACATGGAAATCGCCGCGCTTGATCCGCTCCCCGCGCAGCTTCAATCCGTGATTACTCGATTGATCGTCTGGCAACAGAAAAAATGATCGGGACCAATGCAGCAACTGAGCAGCTTCCGTTAATTTGCTGTTGCCAATATATCCTTGTCGCCTCATGGTCTAAGCGTCCCCTAAGGAGCCTTGATTTGCGCCACCTGAAACTCTCCACGACGCTCGCCGCCCTCACGCTCGGCGCGACCGCCGCATCGGCGCAGACGCCCGCGCCCGACTCCTGGATCGTGACCGTGAAGGCCAATGGCGTGGTCGGCCCCGCCTATCCGGGCTCGAAAGATTTCGGGGTGATCGCGTATCCGAGCTTTTCGTTGCGCCGCGCCTCGACGCCCGCGACCTTCTCGGCGCCTGACGACAACATCAGTTTCGCGCTGTTCGACCAGGGCTGGATCAAGGCTGGCCCGTCGGGCCGCTTCATCGGACAACGCAAAGCCGCCGATCATCGCGAACTCACCGGCATCCACGATGTGGACTGGACGCTGGAAGGCGGCGCATTCCTCGAAGTCTGGCCGATGCAGAACCTGCGCGCCCGCGTCGATCTGCGTCACGCGTTCAACGGCCACAATGGCCTCGTGGGAGATCTGGCGCTCGATTTCGTGCAGCCGCTCGGGGCGTGGACGGTGTCGGTGGGTCCGCGCGCCAGCTTCGGCGACGCCTCCTATGCGCGCGCCTATTACGGCGTGACGGCGGCGGAAGCGCTGGCGAATGGCCGGGTCACGGCGTTCAACCCGTCAGGCGGAATCACCAGCGTCGGCGTCACGGCTGCGGCGAGCTACACGTTCTCGCCGCAATGGACCGCGACCGGCTACGTTCGCTACGACAATCTGGTCGGCTCTGCAGGACGCAGCCCCATCGTCAAGACGCTGGGCACGGAAAGCCAGTTCACGTTCGGGTTGAAACTCGCCTACAGCTTCACGACGTCAGGCTTTTAGCTCTCTGACGACGCCACGCTGTGTGGATGCCCCGTGCCTGTGTGCACGACGCTGACCCGCAACCCGACGGGTATTTCGGTCTTGACGACCTCGGCCGACAATTGCCCGGCGAGCGCAGCGACGAGACTTGATCCAAGTCCGCTCTTCGCCGGGGTCGCCGGCATGCCCACGCCATCGTCCTCGACGGCGAGAGTCCAGCCCGCCTCAGTCTGGCGATAGCTGACGACGATCTTGCCCGTGCGATTGTCCGGGAAGGCGTGTTTCAAGGCGTTAATGACGAGTTCCGTCACCACCAGCCCGAGGCTGACCGCATCACGCGAATTGATGGTGACGTTGTCCGCCTCGACCCGCAACGAGATCAGCCGCGATTTCTGGATCATCGACGCGCCGAGGCTGGCGCACAATTTGATCAGGTAGGGGCAGATCTCGACGTCTTCGACGCCGATGCGCAGATATTGCTGGATCGTGGCGATCGACATGACGCGCTCGTGCGCGTCTTCCAGATGCGTGCGCGTCTCGGCCGATTGCACCGACCGCGCCTTCATCATCAGAATGCTGGCGATGATCTGCAGGCTGTTGGCGATGCGGTGCTGCATCTCCTCCAGCAGGATCTTGCGTTCGCGCAGAAGATCGTCCTTGGCGCGCAGCAATTCGTCGTTGCGCCGCGAGGCGAGAACGATTTCGGTGGTGTCGGTGATCGTCAGCAGAACGCGGTTTTTCTGATCGCCCTCGAACGCGACCTTCTGCGCATTGAGCACCAGCTTGCGCGTCTCGATATCGGGCCGCACCAGATCCATCTGATAGTCGTCGATTTCGGGACCGCCATCGAGCGCGAGTTCGAGCAGGCTTTTGAGCTGCGGCGTACCCCATTCGCCGACGCCAAGTTCGGACAGGCGGCGGCCATTGGTGGCGTCGCCTTTCGCTTCGAATTGCGTCTTGAAGCTGCGGCTCACGGCGACGATCCGCAGATCGCCATCCAGCGCAGCACGGGCAGATGAGACGTGTTGATCATCGCCTGCGCGATGGCGGCAAGCGTCAGGTCTTGCGGGCTTTGAGCCATGGCCGTGAGGGCCTTTCCGGCGGCTCGAAGACTCGCACATTCGCGCGCCGCTCGCCTGCCTGGCTCATGGATCGCCACGTAACCTGTTCAAGGCATAGCACGCGTGAACGAGTCCCGTGTGTGCTATTTTGACGCCGGGCGCGGGCATGGAAGGGCGCAGAGGGCCCCGAGCGAACCGTCAGTCAGCGCGGTCACGCCGGACCCACTGCACGCCTCGGGAGGGGCGCGGTTACCCCGATTCGGCTATGGCCTGCCGGAGTTCGGACATCCTCGGGTTTTGGATCGGGTTCGCCGTTACCGCGAAGGTCGGCGCTTGCGCGGACGGCTGCCTCGCGCCGCTCCGTCAGGCGCGGCCGGCTAGCTGCCCGACCCGCGCGGCCCGATGTCCTGCAGTTTGCGCAGCGAGGAGACTGCGAAGAAATCGTCCTGCGACAGATCGACCAGCCGCCGGATGCTGGCCGTGAGTTCCCGTAGCGCCCGGCGCGCGCAAATCTCAGCGTCGGCTTCGTCTGCCATCGAGGCCGGATCGTCGAGCGTCCAGTCTACCAGTCGCGGCGGACCCGGCCAGACAGGGTGGCTGTCGAATAGCGTCGGGCCGCGCAGGCTGAACACAAAGTCGAGCTGCGGCGCGGAAGCCGTCGCGAACTCGTCCCAGCTTTTTGTCCGACTTCCGTCCAGCGGATACTGGCTTTCGGCCAACAGCCGTAAAGCGAGCGGTGAAACCACGCCGGAAGGCTCGACGCCGGCCGAAAAAGCCGAGCAGCTCGCCGGCCCCTCGGCGCGCAGAACGCTTTGCGCCATGATCGACAGGCACGCGTTGTCATGGCAGATGAACAAAATCGAGTAAATGCGCTTGATCACACGCATTCTCCTGCAAAATGAATGATCGAAAACGTCCAGCCGCCGCCGGGCGTCAGCCCCAGTAGTGGTAGGCGACGAGCAGACAGAAGGCCCCGAACACCGCGGCGATCACCGATCGCTCCAGCAGCGAATAGGGCCGCGTCAGCGGCGCGGGAGGCGCGTCAAGGACTTGCGGAGCGTTGAACGGGATGAAGAACAGCGCTGCCGGCCCCAGCACGAGCACCGCGATCGTCGCCGCGCCGACCTGACACACGAAGTTGCCCGAGCAGGCGCTCGAGAACGTTGCAAGAAATTCCATGATGGCTGTTCCCGCCTCGGACGGAGTGGGCGATCGGCGCATGCGCCAACGCCCGCGAGGGCTCCATCTTCCGGTCGTTCGTCAGGACTGGTCGGTGCGAAAAGGCCGATCAGACTGACGCGATGGGCGGCGGATGGAGGGGCTCCAGCCCGGACTGGGAATGCAGGATCTGGTTGCGGGGCAAATGAGCCATAAGCTCCGCGACTTCATCGACCACGACGCTTGGACCTGCCGCCCCCAAGGCGAGACCACAAGCCATCGTCGAGCAGCCGACAGACCCCGCGCATCCGCACCCCGGATGGGGGCAGTCGTCGCAATCGCCGCCCGACGGCGTCCGAAGGTCGGCGTTCGCCGAATTGGACGCGGCGCGAACCACAACGCTAGCCCGCATCTCCCCGCCGCTCCCGGCGAAGGAGCATGGCCTCGGCGCTTCGGGCAGATAGCTCGCCCGAGCAGTCGGCTCCGGTCGTGCTGCTTCACGCGCGAGTTGGGAATGGCCCGGATGAGCCGTTGCCTCGCTCACACACAGCCCGGAGATCAGCACGATGACGGCCGCCGCAGCGATCGACGCCGCGCGGGTCCATACCATCGTCAACTGAATGAGCTTGTTCAATCCCGCCTCGGCAACGAAAGAAGCCTTCTAAATTTGATCATTAAAAGAAAGACTTAAACGAATTGTCCAAAATTGGAAACGGCCATGCTGAACGCCGGTTTACCATGTGTAACCGCAAACGCCACAAAAACGTGCACATTCGCGCCCTTTTCACGCGACAAAAAAGCGCGGAGGTTCGCTCCGCGCTTCAAAGACTCTTGATGGCTGCGACGATCAGTCGAGGCGGAACTTGCCCATTTCGCGGTGCTGCGCCTGAATGCGGCGCACCGTGCCGGTGACGGAGCGATAGATCACCGT
>CANJEY010000396.1 GCA_947472615.1 Beijerinckiaceae bacterium | reverse complement strand
GTGATAGATGCCAGCACCGCGAAGATAGTCGTTCATGTCTTCCGGAATAAGCCCGCGCTTGCCGGTGACGAGCGCCGCTGTGACGGCTCCCACGCCGCCACCCACCACGCCCACGATCCGGTCCGTCAGCGCATTGCGGCCCCGGTCAATCCAGGCGTTGACGCGCGCCGAAAACCCCACGTCGACAGCGTCCGGCGCGCGCTCGACCCGGCCAACGACGTTGCCTACCGCCCCGATGCGGCTGAACCAGGCGTCGCGCGAGAAATCGTAGCCGCCCGGCTCGGAGGGACGCGGCGGCGGCATCAGACGCATCTGGGCGGAAATCGTGGCGCCCGCATGAAAGTCCGGCCGCGCCCGCGTCGTCACCCGCACGCGCTGCGGCGTCGCGTCGGGCGTCAGCCCCTCGACCGACTGGACACGCAGCAGCAACCGGCCGCCGGAACGGTTGTCGTCGATTGTCTCGACGTATGCGGTGACTTTGGCGACGAGCGTGCGGGACACAACGGGCGCGGCCGCGAGCCACGTCTGCAGCGCCGACGCCGCCAGTCCGGCGAACAGAACCGCCACGCCTGCACAGATCCGAAATGCAATCGGCCGCTCGACCCTATGCGCGACGAATGCGGCCACTCCGAAGGTGAGCGATGCTGCGACGGGCGCCCAGAGCGAGGGCTCGCGGTCCGCGGCGAAATAGAGCAGCACACCCGCCCCGAACAGCACCGGCAGCCACAGGAACAACCGCCGTCCTTCGACTTCCGCGGTCCACGCGTCGTGCAGCGCCTGCGCCAGTCGCTCGCGGCCCAGCGCCAGCCGGTCCGCGACGCCGAAATCCGGCGCGAACGACGGCGCCGGGGCAGGATGCCCCGCGTGGACCCGTGCTGGCCTGTCGATCGCGTCCATCTGGCGGCCGTTGGATGATGCATTTGCGGCGGCGGCGTGATACGCGCTGCGCGCTCCCCCGGCCGTCATGCTACACGACGCCGGCCGGAACGTAAGGGCCGGGCCGGCCATTCCCCAGACGCATTCAGAAACCGAGAGCCGATGTCAGCACCCGTGGTCACCCGCTTCGCCCCCTCGCCGACGGGCTTCCTGCATATCGGCGGCGCGCGCACGGCGCTGTTCAACTGGCTCTACGCCAAGCGCTTCGGCGGCAAGATGCTGCTGCGCATCGAGGACACCGACCGCGAACGCTCAACCGAAGCTGCGATCACCGCCATTCTTGACGGCCTGTCGTGGCTTGGCCTCAACTGGGACGGCGACGTGATCTACCAGTTCTCGCGCGCCGCCCGGCACGCGGAGGTGGCCAAGGAGCTTCTGTCCAAGGGCCTCGCGTACCATTGCTACGCGTCGCAGCAGGAGCTCGAGGAGATGCGCGAAACCGCGCGCCGCGAGAAACGTCCGCCACGCTACGACGGCCGCTGGCGCGATCGCGATCCCTCGGAAGCTCCGGCCGGCGTCAAGCCGGTGATCCGCCTGAAGGCCCCGCAGGAGGGAGAGACCGTTGTCGAGGACCGCGTGCAGGGCCGCGTCGTGTTCCCCAACAAGGATCTCGACGATCTCGTGCTGCTGCGGTCGGACGGCACGCCGACCTACATGCTGGCAGTCGTGGTCGACGATCACGACATGGGCGTCACCCACATCATTCGCGGCGACGATCATCTGACCAACGCCGCGCGCCAGACGCATATCTATCAGGCAATGGGCTGGAGCATTCCGTCCATGTCGCACATTCCGCTGATTCACGGTCCGGACGGCGCGAAATTATCGAAGCGCCACGGCGCGCTCGGCGTCGACGCCTACCGCGGCCTCGGCTATTTGCCAGATGCGCTGCGCAATTATCTCGTGCGGCTCGGCTGGAGTCAGGGCGACAAGGAATTCTTCACCACGCAGGAAATGATCGACGCGTTCGATTTGCCGCAGATCGGCCGCTCGCCGGCGCGCTTCGATTTCGCCAAGCTCGAAAACATGAACGGCCACTACATGCGGGCGACGCCGGAAGGTGATCTCGTCGCGGCGCTGCAGGCGACGCTGCCTTATCTGCCGGGCGGCGCGGAAATTGCCGCGCAACTCGACGATACGAAAAAGGCGCAATTGCTCGCCGCGATGTCGGGCTTGAAGGAACGCGCCAAAACGCTCATCGAATTGCTCGACGGCGCGGGTTTTCTGTTCGCCCGCACGCCGCTGCCGCTTGACCCAAAAGCTGCCGAAATTCTCGCCAAAGGCGGGCGCGCGCATATCGCGGCGCTTCTGCCGCGCCTCGAAGCGCTCGACGCATGGACGGCGTCGGCCAGCGAAGCGGCTGTGCGCGCCTATTCGGAGCAGACAGGCGCAAAACTCGGGCAGGTTGCGCAACCTTTACGCGCTGCGCTGACGGGCCGTTCGACATCGCCCGGAATTTTTGACGTTCTCGAAGTGCTTGGACGCGAAGAATCGCTTGCGCGACTGCGCGATCAGGCGGGTTGATCGAATCTGCTTCGCTCCCGCTATCGGCCGGACAGTCCGGCCCCAGCTTCGCCGAATGGCGACCCCGCTGGCGCTTGAACGGCGCCCGGCAATGGGATAGCTGTGAATTGGACATCCATCGACCGTTCGCGTGCGGAGGCTCACCCCCGAATTCGTGCGGCGAATACTCAAAGGGCCATATTTCATGACCGCGAAGTCGGGCACCATCAAGATCGGCGATAAAACAACCGACATGCCGATTATGTCGGGCACCATTGGCCCCGATGTCATCGACATCGGCAAACTGTATGGCGCTACCGGAGCGTTCACGTACGATCCGGGATTCATGTCGACTGCCGCCTGTGAATCGAAAATCACCTACATCGACGGCGACGAAGGCGTGCTGCTGCATCGCGGCTATCCGATCGAAGAACTCGCCGGTCAGGGCGACTTCCTTGAGACCTGCTATCTGCTGCTGTACGGGGAACTGCCGACCGCCGCGCAGAAGTCGGATTTCGACTACCGCATCACGCGCCACACGATGGTCCACGACCAGATGTCGCGCTTCTTCCAGGGCTTCCGCCGCGACGCGCATCCGATGGCCGTCATGGTCGGCGCGGTCGGCGCGCTTGCCGCGTTCTATCATGACTCGACGGACATCACCGATCCGACGCAGCGCATGATCGCCTCGATGCGCATGATCGCCAAGATGCCGACGATCGCCGCAATGGCCTACAAGTACAACGTCGGCCAGCCGTTCGTGTATCCGAAGAACGACCTCGACTATGCGTCGAACTTCCTGCGCATGTGCTTCGCGGTGCCGTGCGAGGAATACAAGATCAATCCGGTCATCGCCAAGGCGCTCGACAAGATCTTCATTCTGCATGCCGACCATGAGCAGAACGCCTCGACTTCGACCGTCCGTCTCGCCGGCTCGACGGGCGCGAATCCGTTCGCCTGCATTGCGGCCGGCATCGCAGCCCTGTGGGGGCCTGCGCACGGCGGCGCCAATGAAATCTGCCTCGGCATGCTGCGCGAGATCGGCACGGTCGATCGCATTCCGCAGTTCATCGCCCGCGCCAAGGACAAGAACGATCCGTTCCGTCTGATGGGCTTCGGTCATCGCGTGTACAAGAACTTCGACCCGCGTGCGAAGATCATGCACCAGACCTGTCATGAAGTGCTGAAAGAGCTCGGCATCAAGGACGATCCGCTGCTCGACGTGGCGATGGAGCTGGAGCGCATCGCGCTCAGCGACGAATATTTCATCGAGCGCAAGCTGTATCCGAACGTCGACTTCTATTCGGGCATCACCCTGAAGGCGATGGGTTTCCCGACGTCGATGTTCACCGTTCTGTTCGCTGTCGCCCGCACCGTCGGCTGGATCGCGCAGTGGAAGGAAATGATCGAGGATCCGAACCAGAAGATCGGCCGTCCGCGTCAGCTCTACACCGGCGAAACACGTCGCACCTACATTCCCGTGCCGAAGCGCTGAACGAAACAGAATTTAGGAAAAAGGGGCCTATCGCGGGCCCCTTTTTTGTTGCCAAAACTTTGCCGCCTCAAGTGGCGCGAACTGAGAAGTATTGCCGGAGCCAGTCGACCACCACGGCGCGCACACGGGCGTTCTTCTCGGCAAACATGAAATGATCGGTGTCGGCGAACAGATGCAAATCCGTGGGACGTTTCGCACGATGGAACATGTCGATGGACTGCTGGGTCGGCGTCACCGAATCGTGCGCGCTGTGTAGAAGCAACGTAGGCCGCGGCGCGATGTCGCCGATCACGTCCTCGGCGCGGAAATCGAACATGCTTTGCGCCGTCTCAGCCGTGAACATCTCGATCGAACCGGCGGCGATGTT
>CANJEY010000395.1 GCA_947472615.1 Beijerinckiaceae bacterium | reverse complement strand
TAGAAGATGTTGACCTTGTGCTTGTCGATCACCTCCCAGAAGCGCGAGATCGACGGATAGTTCGGCACGCCCTCGAACATCAGCGTCGTCGCGCCATTGGCCAGCGGGCCGTACACGATGTAGCTGTGGCCCGTGACCCAGCCTACGTCGGCGGTGCACCAGTAGATGTCGCCCTCGTGGTAATCGAACACGTATTGATGCGTCATCGACGCATAGACCAGATAGCCGCCCGTGGTGTGCAGCACGCCCTTGGGCTTGCCGGTCGAGCCCGACGTGTAGAGGATGAACAGCGGATCTTCGGCGTTCATCGGCTCCGGCGTATTTTCGGCCGAAACCTTCGCGGCTTCCTCGTGATACCAGATGTCGCGGCCACCCTGCATGGCGACCTTGCCGCCGGTGCGCTTGACAACGATCATGGTCTTGACCGGCGCTTTCTCGCAGGCGGCGTCGGCGTTGGCCTTCAGCGGCACCGGACGGCCGCCCCGCAGGCCTTCGTCGGCCGTGATGAGAACGGAGCTTTGCGCGTCCTCGATACGGCCGGCGAGCGAATCCGGCGAGAAGCCGCCGAACACGATCGAATGCACGGCCCCGATGCGCGCGCAGGCCAGCATGGCGTAGGCGGCTTCCGGAATCATCGGCAGGTAGATGGTGACGCAATCGCCCTTCTTGACGCCGCGCGACTTCAGCACGTTGGCGAAGCGGCACACCTGCTCGTGCAGTTCGGCGTAGGTGATGTTCTTCGATTCAGCCGGATTGTCGCCTTCCCAGATGATGGCGGTCTGGTTGGCGCGCTTCGCCAGATGGCGGTCGATGCAGTTCATCGACACGTTGGTCACCCCGTCTTCGAACCAATTGATCGAGACGTGCTTGGGATCGTAGCTGGTGTTCTTCACCTTGGTGAAGGGCTTGATCCAGTCGATGCGCTTGCCGTGTTCGCCCCAGAACGCGTTCGGGTCGTTCACCGACTGTGCGTACATAGCGTTGTATTTCGCTTCGTCGACGAAGGCGCGCTTCGCCCATTCGCTGCTGACGGCGTAGATTTTCTCGGACATCGGCTCCTCCCCGGGGGCGGCCGCGTGGGCGGCCTGACGCAGAATACTTGGCGAAAGTGCGCGCATTATGCTCAGCGCGCGCGGCGCGACAAGCGACGCGGCGTCACACTTTGGTCGCGAGACGTTAGGTGGAAGCTGTTGCGCCGTTCACGCGCGGCGGCTTACTGGCATTCTTTCGCGACGCGATCCACCGCCTGCGCGAGCCCGCTCAGGATATAGGTGTCGGTGCTCTGATTGCCGCGCAGCGACGCCGCCTTGATGACAAGTCGCGAGCCCTTCTTCATGGCGTCGAGCATCTGGCCTTCTTCGGCGGCGTTCTTGACCCAAAGGTTCTGACCCTTGGCCACCATGGCGAACGACTGGTTGCCGATCTCGGCGCGGGCGTCCTGATCGGGCTTCACGTCGAAGCCCATGATGATCGACACTTCGTTGCGGACGTTTTCGCCCGGACGATGGGAGATGAACACATAGCCGGCGTCGCGCTTCAGGCTGACGGGCTGGCGGTCCTTCGGCTGGCCGAGCGCATAGCAGGTGCGGGCCTTGCCGGAATTGGCCGTGTATGCGCCCCATTCGCCGAACGTCTGCAGCAGCGACGGCTTGGCGGATTCGGGCCTGGCGGCCTGCTTCGGGTCCGGCTTCTTGCCCTTGGGATCGGGCTTCGACGAACTGGTCTTGGCCGGCGTGGTCTTGGTGGATGTGGTTTTGGCGGGCGCGGGTTTCGAGGCGGCGGGCTTCTTGCTGTCGGCGGGCTTCGACGACGTCTTGTTCGGCGTCGACTGCGCCCGCGCCGCGACCGGCGACAGCGCGAACGCTCCGCCGATGAAGCAGAGAGCCGCAACCCGGCCGAAGCGCCAATTTCGAACCAAGAGAATCATTTGCTCAGGATACTCCTTCGGGAGGCCTTTGGGCGAGCCCGGACGGCGATCACAAAACCGGCGAAACCGGGCGAAATTCAGACGAGCGCCCTGAAAGCGGGTTTCGCGATGCAGCGAGACGTGCGAATGTGCGCTCCCCGGCGGGCGGCCGAAACGACCCGGCGCCCGAAGGCGGAGTGAGAAGCAGAGCCTGAATGAAGTCAACCGCCTCCGATCATGCAGCGCTCGTCGCTGCGGTTGCCGAGCGGCGCGACCGGGAGGCGTTCTCGCAGCTCTTCGACTATTACGCGCCGCGCATCAACGCCTTTTACCTGCGTCGCGGCGCCGACCGGGGCAGCGCCGAAGAGATGACGCAGGACGTCATGGTGACGCTGTGGCGCAAGGCGGATCTGTTTGATCCGTCGAAATCCAACCTCGCCACCTGGCTTTACCGCATCGCCCGCAACCGCCGCATCGACCTGATGCGCCGCGACCGGCTCGACACTGTCGATCCGGGCGATTTCCTGCTCGACATTCCTGACGAGTCGAACCCCGACGCCAACCGGATGATCGACGCCCAATCGCGCGAGGAAGTCCTGCGCCGCGCCATGGAGGGACTGCCGCCCGAGGCGCTGGAACTGGTCCGGCTGGCGTTCTTCGACGGCCTGTCCCATTCGGAGATCGCCGAAAAGACCGGATTGCCGCTAGGCACAGTGAAATCCCGTATCCGACTATCGTTTTCCAAACTGCGCCGGACGCTCGAGGCGGCCGGAGTCGTGGAGGCGTCCTGACATGAAAGCCGCCCTCTGCCACGCCTATGGACCACCTGACAGCCTGACGATCGAGAATGTCGCAGAGCCCGTCGCCGGGCCGGGCGAGGCCGTGGTGGCGATCTCGTTCGCGGCGCTCAATTTCTTCGACACGCTGATCATCGCCGGCCGCTATCAGGTGAAGCCGGCGTTTCCGTTTTCGCCGGCAGGCGAATTCTGCGGCCGCATCGCGGCGCTGGGCGAAGGCGTCACGGGTTTCGCCGTCGGCGACCGGGTCTGCGGCTACAGCGGCTACGGGGCGGCGCGCGAAAAGATCGCAATCACAGCCTCGGGCCTGACGAAGGTGCCCGACGGCGTTTCGGATGAAACTGCGGCGGGCCTCACCATCGCATATGGCACCACGATCCATGCCCTGCGCCAGCGCGGGCGGCTCGCGCCGGGCGAGACGATGGCGGTGCTGGGCGCTTCGGGCGGCACGGGACTGGCCGCTGTGGAGATCGGCGCGCTGATGGGCGCGAAGGTCATCGCCTGCGCCTCCTCCGCCGAAAAACTCGACTTCGCCCGCAAGGCCGGCGCACACGAGACGTTCGACTATGCGGCAGGCGATCTGCGCGAGGGCCTGAAACAATTGACCGGCGGACGGGGCGTCGATGTCGTGTACGACGCGGTCGGCGGCTCGAATTCGGAACCGGCCTTACGTTCGCTCGCCTGGAAGGGCCGCCTGCTGGTGATCGGTTTCGCGGCGGGCGAGATTCCGAAAATTCCGCTCAACCTCACCCTGCTCAAGGGCTGCGACATTGTCGGCGTGTTCTGGGGCGATTTCGTCCGGCGCGAACCGGAGATGCAGCGCGAGAACATGGCGCAATTGCTCGACTGGGCCGCCGCCGGCAGGCTCTCCGCCTCGGTCCACAAGACCTATCCGCTCGATCGCATCGCCGACGCCATCGGGGAGATCGCCGGGCGTCGGGCGCAGGGCAAGGTGCTCTTGCGCCTCTGAGGCGCTGCTGCGCCTCTGACCGCCGCATGGCCTTTCAACCCGGGGCCCGAACCTCTATCTTGAGCGTCTGAAGGCTTTGGGCCGGGCTGTGCGGCCACAACGGAGACTGCCATGTCGGTCACATTCTCGCGTATCCGCGCCGCGTTCGCCGTTCTGGCGCTCGGCCTGCTCGTCTCCGGCTGCGGCTACAACAATATTCCGACGCTGGAAGAGACCGCCAAGGCGAAATGGGCCGAGGTGCAGAACCAGTATCAGCGCCGCGCCGACCTCATCCCCAATCTGGTCGCCACCGTGCAGGGCTACGCCAAGCAGGAGAAGGACGTGCTGACGGCCGTGGTCGAGGCGCGCGCCAAGGCGACCTCGGTTCGGATCGACGCCTCGCAGCTGACGGATCCCGACAAGCTGAAACAGTTTCAGGATGCGCAGAACCAGCTGTCGGGCGCGCTTGGACGCCTGCTGGCGGTCAGCGAAAACTATCCAGATCTGAAGTCGAACCAGAACTTCCTCGCCCTGCAATCGCAGCTCGAAGGCACCGAGAACCGCGTGGCGGTGGCGCGGCGCGACTATATCGAGGCGGTCCGGGCCTATAACACCGAGATCCGGACCTTTCCCGGCGTGATCTGGGCCAAGT
>CANJEY010000394.1 GCA_947472615.1 Beijerinckiaceae bacterium | reverse complement strand
TGATTGGCGAACCCTTGATGCTATCTCCGAAGCCCAGTGGCGCCGAAATTCTGGCGCGCGGTTCGTTCAGGGCCTGAGCGGTGACGGCTGGATCCAGCAACGGTACGGAGCCCGGCCGCAGAAAGATCGCGGCTAGCACCACGTCGGTTTGGCTGCCGGGCGCAGCGACCACGAGATCGAACTTGTCGGCGGCGCGCGCGCTGCCCTTGCGTAACGCTTCTTCCTGCGCGGTGATGGCGACGCCTATTCCGGTTGCTATGCCAACCAGCAGGATGAAAAGCGCGTAAGTGCCCAGATGCCGCCGGATTGCGGCAAAGATCATCGGCAAGGGATTCATCAAGAGGTCTCCCGCACGGCGTCGCCTCGAACGTGGCCGCGCTCCAGCTCAAACTTCAATCCTATCCGCTCCACCAGAACGGGATCGTGCGTTACGGCGATGACCGTGCGGCCGTCTCGCACCGAAAACTCCTCCAGCGCTTTCGCCACGAGTTGGCCTGCCGTCGCATCAAGCGAGGCGGTCGGCTCGTCAGCTAGCAAAACCGGGGGGTCGAACAGAAGGGCGCGCGCGAGTGCGACGCGTTGCTGCTCCCCGCGCGACAGATCCGCGATGCTCTTGCGACGTTGCGGGACGCCAAATCCATCGAGCAGAGCAAGCGCTCGCATGCGCAATTCGGCCTTCTCGGTCACATTCTCGAAGCTGCCCGGCAGAAGCACATTGGCGAGGGGGGTGAGCTCAGGCAGTAAATGAAAGTCCTGAAACACGAAGCCTATTGTGTGGCGTCGCCAACGGTCGCGCCCGCTCTCGGGCAGGTCCAGAATATTGCGACCGTCCCACGTAACCGTTCCGGCCGTCGGCCGGATGAGCCCGGCGAGCGCATAAAGCAATGTGGATTTGCCGGACCCCGACGGGCCGGTGACGGCCATCAGGCTGCCGGGTGCAATGTCGAGAGCCTCAATCGAAAGACCCGTGAACTGCGAGGACCGGTCCGCATACACAACCCGCAGGCCCCTGACCGAAATAGCGGGTGCTTGTATGGCCATGAAGGCTCAGACTTTCCTTTAGGTGGCGTTGCGCAGGTGCACGCGACTGACGAAGCCGGTGGCGTTGTCGGTCTCGGTACCAAATTCCAGCGTTCCACGACCCCGGATCAGCTTGTCGTCGTCGATTGCCCGGATCGGCCTGCCCATCAGGACTAGCACAATGTCTTCCGGCCATGCCGCCGTGCTATCGCAGAACGCCCGGATAGCGATCGGCAATTTGGTCAGGACGAAAAAATTGGTCTCGGCCTTGAGCGGCGGGGCCATATAACCCTGCATGTCGACCTCCGCGCCTATGCTGCCACGCGCCTTGGCGGTCACCGCATCGCCATCGAGCCAGATATTGCGGAACGTCAATAGTTCGGTAGCGCGCGCCGCCGTCGACGCAAAAGGCGTCAGCCCGGCAACCAACATCAACTGGCGGCGCGATGGCCTGAGGAACGCATCCATATGTTCTCGAATATTCAGGTTTATGGTTCCATGAATTTCCCCGCTGGAGGGAACGTTACAGTGCAAACTGTTATACGCGACTGACGATCGTGGCGGCAGATCTCCTTCCGCGAACGAAAATCCACACATATTCGGCGCCGGGAGCAGTTGGAACCTATTCTCCTCCGAGCATCCTTCGGGGGAAATTTGCTCCCGGGACAGTAAATTTGGAAGGCGGAGCAAACAAGGCATTTTTGCCGGTGCGATAGTGGCGCGCCGCCGCGGACGTTGCCGGGCTGTAAAATTGCGTCCAACTGTGACCCCACTCGACAGATCGATCAAGTTATACCAACGGCGCGACGTACTGACTCACGTGGATTCCGTCGGCTCGGAAGTTCTGATTCTTTTGGCGCGAGGAGATTCGCGCCATGCCTTCAGCCCTTTCACTGCGAACCGATTATTCCGCAGCCGACCTTCGCCGCCTCGCCAAGCAGACGAAGGACAATAACCAGAGCCGGCGATTGTTGTCGTTGGCCGCCGTTGTTGATGGCATGAACCGGACCGACGCGGCCCGGATTGGCGGCATGGACCGCCAGACCCTTCGCGATTGGGTTCATCGCTTCAACCAACAGGGCCCCGAGGGCTTGCGCGACATCCACGCAGGCGGCGTCGCGGCCCGCTTGTCGCGTGAGCGCATGGCGGAACTGGCGGCCATTGTCGAGGCGGGTCCCGATCGCGAAAAGGACGGCGTGGTTCGCTGGCGGCGCGTTGATCTTCAGCGGGTCGTGAAGGAGCGCTTCGGGATTGATTTTTGCGAGCGCTACATAGGAACTCTCTTGAAGAGGCTCGGCTTCTCCCACATGAGCGCGCGGCCCCGCCATCCCGGCCAGGACGGCGAGATCATCGAGGCGTTTAAAAAAGAACTTCCCGAAAACCCTCGAGGCGCATCTCGACGCGCCGGACGGCGCGCCCATCGAACTGTGGTTCTGTGATGAAGCCCGTATCGGCCAGAAGAACGGCGTTGTTCGTCAATGGGCGCGCAAGGGGACGCGGCCACGCCAGCCAGCCGATCAACGCTACGAAAACGCCTGGTTGTTCGGTGCGATTTGCCCCGCGCGTGGCAAGGGCGCGGCGATCGCGTCGCCCTGGGTCAACACCGACGCCATGCAGGCGCATGTCGACGAAATAGCCCGCAACGTCGCGCCTGGCGCGCACGCCGTACTGATCATGGACCGCGCGGCCTGGCACACGACGAACGCCCTCGCCATGCCCGACAACATTACCCCGATCCTGCTGCCCTCGCGTGCGCCGGAGCTCAATCCGGTTGAGAATATCTGGCAATACATGCGGGCCAATTGGCTTTCGAACCGAGTCTTCGAAAGCTATGACGACATCATCGAGGCGATCTGCGAGGCCTGGAACAACCTCATCGCCTCGACCGACACCATCAAATCAATCGGTATGCGCAAATGGGCTCACGTGGGTCGTTGCGAATGACCGCTGGTATTATTGATGTTGGTTATGCATCTTGCCTTTCACAGGGGTCGCGATTGGACGCGAAAGACGCCTATAGAGCTCGTATTGTCCCGAATAAATTCAACGCGTTAAATGGCATAGCGGGCTGGGTCAAAGTTGAACGCGAATTTACAATAAGGGCGCTTACAGCGCATCTTGATCGTCTGCCGGGGCACACATTGCGGGTGCTGACGGAGCGCGGCGGATTGACACGCACCGAAGATTTCTCGCCGGTGTGTTTGCCGCCCGTTACGCCGCACGGACAATTCATCGGCGTGAGCGCATCGGGCCACAACAGACGCGAACTGCTGATCTGAACTTACTTCCGCCAGCTAGCGTCCATGATGCGCAACTGGCTGACGAACTGCGTTTCGGGATCGACCCACGAGCCGGCTTCGAGGCGGCCTGCGACGCGCACCTTCTGGCCCGCCGAGACGAGCGCCGACGCGTTGCGCAGATAGACGACCACGATATCGAGAGGCCATTCGGCGTCCGAACTGCAGAACGGGCAGATCGCGACAGGCTCTTTGGTCAGGACAAAGAAACGACTCTCGGGCTTCAGCGGCGGCGCCATGTAGCCGGTGAGTGCAACGTCGCGCCCGCGCAGATCAAGAATGCGCTGCGAAAATTCGAGCCCGCGAATCCCGTAGGCCCGATACAGCGTGTCGAAGGTGATGATGTCCGGGTCTGCGGCAAAGGAGCCGGTTGGCGCCATCGTCCACACAGAGCCGGCGAGAAAGCGGCGACGCGTCAGCATCGAATTCCTCGCCGACTGTAGCATTTTACTTCCCGCTCAGTCCGAGCGCAGTCGCCATTACTCGGAAAACCCGCGTGTTGTCGATGCGGCCCCGGAAGGCTTCGCCGCCCGGACCCATGGCGGTGAGGATCACGTCATCGGCCGCATGAATGCCGCTGTTGGCGTCAAATGGAATGTTGCCGGTGATGCGCACCGAACCCGGCCGTGTGCAGTTCTTTTCGTTCGCCACAAAGGTGGTCGGCGTCGCGCCCGCCACAGCCGGGACGTTTTCACCTTCGAGCCAAGGCTTGCCGTTCATGCAATAGTCCGGATAGGCGCCGAACGCGAAGCCGAAGCGACGCGACACGTCAACAGTGGCCGGATAGCCGTCCGCATTTGGAGCAGGGTAGTTCGGGAACTTCGAGTCGGCATAAGTTCCGAGCTTTTCGCGCGGCGTCTGACCGGGGCGGTCATCGTCATACGAACCGATGATCGACACAGGATGCGCATGGTCGGCTACCGTGATGACCAGCGTGTCGTTCTGCTTGGAGGCGAACTCCTTGGCGATCTTGACGGCATTGTCCATCATGAT
>CANJEY010000393.1 GCA_947472615.1 Beijerinckiaceae bacterium | reverse complement strand
CGCTCTTGTAACCCATGCACAGCACGAAGCGGCGAAAACCGTGGCTCGCGTAGGAATTCATGATGTGCCAGAGGATCGGATAGGGACCAATCGGCACCATCGGCTTGGGCCTAAACTCCGTCTGCTCGCGCAGTCGCGTGCCGAGGCCGCCGCACAGGATGAAGACCGGTACGTCGTTCGGCTGGATGATCGTTTCGTCGGCCATTTCGTCCTCGCTCGTCGCTCACGCGCTCAGGCGTTGAAATCCGGATAGGTCGCATCGCGCGGCGACAGGATGGGATCGGCGAGCGGCCATGCGATGCTGAACGCGGGATCGTTCCACCGCACGCCCCGCGCCAGCGACGGTTCATACATTTCAGTCATCTGGTAGAAGACGCTCGCGTCATCGGTCAGCGTCTGGAATCCATGCGCGCAGCCGGCCGGGATGAACAGCGCGCGCGCAGTCTGCTCGTCGAGGTCAAATCCCACCCATCGCAGATAGGTCGGCGATGTAGCTCGCAGATCGACCATCGCGTCGAAGATCGCGCCGCGCTGGCAGCGCACGAGTTTTCCCTCGGCCATGGGCTCGGCCTGAAAATGCATGCCGCGCAATGTGCCACGCTTGCGATTGCCGGATATGTTGCATTGAACGAACGCCGTCGGCAGTCCATATCGAGCGAATTCGTCGCGCCAGAACGTGCGCGCGAACAGGCCCCGCTCATCGACATGCGGTTCAATGTCGATGATCCATGCGCCATCAATGCCAGCGGGCGTGAATTTCAATCGATGATCCTGAGCTCTGGAATTGGAACCACGAACTTCCCTCCCCACGCGCGAACGCCCGCCATCTGCTCCATCACTTCATCGCGCAGGTTCCACGGCAGGATGAACACATAGTCTGGCTTCGCGTCGAAGATCGCTTGCGGCGACAGCACCGGGATATGCGAGCCCGGCAGCAGCAGACCCTGCTTGTGCGGACTGCGATCGACCGTGAACGCGAGAAACTCCGCGCCGGCGCCGCAATAGTTCAGCAACGTATTGCCTTTGGCGGGCGCGCCATATCCGGCGACGCGTTTGCCTTCCCGTCTGGCGCGAATGAAGAAATCGAGCACCGCGCATTTCGTCTCGACGACCTTCGCGGCGAACTTGGCGTAGACATCGAGGTTGTCGAGCCCCGCATCCGTCTCCCTGCGCCGCATGCGGACGACGGCATCCGTGACCGCCAACGCCTCATTGGCGCGATGGCGCGCGTAGAGTCGCAGCGAGCCGCCATGCGTCGGCAATTCCTCGACATCGTAGAGCACAAGATCATGTTCGGCGAAGATGCGCTCGGCCGTCAGGAACGAGATGTAAGAGAAGTGCTCGTGATAGATCGTGTCGAACTGGTTTTGCTCGATCAGCCGCAGGAGATGCGGAAACTCGAAGGTCGCGACGCCCCGCGGCTTCAGCAGCACCCGGAAGCCCTCGACGAAATCGTTGATGTCCGGCACATGCGCCAGCACATTGTTCGCCGCCATCAGATCGGCCGCATGTCCTTCGGCGTGCAGGCGCTTCGCAGTCGCCTCGCCGAAGAACGCGACGTCGCTCGGCACGCCCGCCTTTCGGGCCACGTCTGCGACATTCGCCGCGGGCTCAACACCGAGAACCGGGACGCCCATGTCGACGAACCATTTCAGCAGATAGCCATCGTTGCTGGCGATCTCGACGACTTTGGAGGACGCGCCAAGCCCGAACCGCGCGCGCATTGTTTGCGCATAAGCCTTTGCGTGCTGCAACCATGAATCCGAATACGACGAGAAATACAGATAGTCGCTGAAGATCTCGTCGGGCGTTTCGAATTCCTCAAGCTGCACCAGCTTGCACGCTTCGCACACGAATGCATGCAGCGGATAGAAGCGCTCCATCTGATTGGCGAGGTCTGGCTTCACATAGGAGTTCGACGGCGGCTGCATGCCCAGATCCGCAAACGTCATCTGCAGCGGCGCGCTACAAAACCGGCACGACGACTTACGCATGTCTCATCTCCAGCATGTCCTCATAGGCGGCGATCTGCGATGTCACGAGGGCCGCAGCCTGCTCGCCCGCATAAAATCGCCTGTACCACTGCATCGACCAGTCGATTGCCGCGCCCGTATCGAGCAGCGGCCGCCAGCCGAGCGTTCGCCGCGCCTTGCTGGCGTCCACCGCCAGAAAGCTCGCCTCGTGGCGATGATCGCTGCCGATGACCTCATAGCGCGCTCCCTCGCCCCACGCGGAGGCCGCACGAGAAACGACGCTCAGCACATCAGCCGCTTCGCCGGACGCCGGACCGAAATTCCAAGCGTCCGAAAACGCCTGCGCACGTGGGCCGCAAAGATCTTCGGCCAGCAGCAGATAGCCACACAAGGGCTCCAGCACATGCTGCCACGGCCGCGTCGAAACAGGATTTCGAATGCCCATCGCGACGCCCGCCGAGAATGCGCGCGCGCAGTCTGGCAACAGGCGGTCCTCGGCCCAGTCGCCGCCGCCGATCACATTGCCGGCGCGCGCTGTCGCAAGCCCGATTGCGCGGCCGGATGCTCCCGGCACGAACGAGCGCCGCCAAGCCGATGCGACGATTTCTGCGCAGGCCTTGCTGGCGCTGTAGGGATCATGGCCGCCGAGCGCTTCCGTCTCGCGATAGGGCCAGACCCATTCGCGGTTTTCGTAGCACTTGTCCGTCGTCACCACGACAATGGCGGCGACGCCAGCGGAGTCCCGGCAGGCTTCCAGCACGCGCGCTGTGCCGATGACATTGGTTTCGAGCGTGTCTATCGGCGTCACATAGGAGGCGCGAACCAGCGCCTGCGCCGCGAGATGCAGCACGACGTCTGGCTTCGCGCGTTCGAACGCTGTCGACAACGCTGCCGCATCGCGAATGTCGTCGATGATGCTTTCGGACACGCCAAGATTGTTCAGCAGGCCCGACAGGCTTGGATCCGTTTCCGTCGCCAGCGAAAAGCCCGTCACCCGCGCCCCGAGACGTCCGAGCCAGGCGGCGAGCCACGCGCCCTTGAAGCCCGTATGCCCTGTCAGCATCACGGACTTCCCGGCCCAGAAAGCCGGGTCCGGCGCTCTGGCCGCCTGCCGCGCTGACGCTTCACCCCGCAAGACAGCTTCCCGTGATCTGAAATGGCGACAAGCGCGAACGCATCGAGCGCCGCGCCGAATGGCCGAGTCTCCCCCGGAAGGCGAAATATATGATTAACGTCTGGGGTTTCGACGCGCCGGGTCTTTGGCCTCAGCGGCGCGGCCGCATCAGGCTCGCCAGAATATGGTCCGGCCGGCCGCTGCGCCCCAGCACACCTTCGACGACCCCGCGTAACGCGACTAGCGTGATTCCCGGCCTTCCCACGGCCGCGTACTCCATCGCCCGCACGAGGGAGATCGCGACGGTCCACAGATACCAGCGCGGCTTGAGCGCCGCGACGAACAGGATGCGGTTGCGAAACTCGAGAAAGGTCGACAGCGGCGACGCCGTCTTGCGCGAACCACCGCCGATCGTGGTGCCGCCCTTGTGATAGACGACAGCGTCAAACGCGTAGCCAAGACCGCAGGCGGCTTTGGCCCGCATGCCCCAGTCGATGTCCTCATAATAAAGAAAGTAGTGCTCGGTCATCAGGCCGATGCGGTCGATGCAGGCGCGCGTGGCGTAAAGCGCCGCGCCCGAGGTGGAGTCGATCGTGCGCTCCACCAGATCGATGTCCGGCATCTCGTCGGCGGGCGCGTTGCGGCCGATCGAGATATTGCTCGCCTTGATCGGGTTCCAGCGCAGGCCCCGTGTCTGGATGAATTGCGGCGTATCGGTCCAGACGATGCGGCCGCTGACCATGCCGCGCCCCTTCGACTCGGCATAGGACTTCAGGTGAAACAGCGCATCGGGTGTCGGCGAGGCGTCGGGATTGAGAACAAACACGCCCGGCCAGTCGCCTGCGGCGAGCAGCGGCCGCAACCATGTATTGATGCCGCCGCCATAACCGGAATTGTCCGGCGACAGACCGATGAACAGGCGCGAATCCCGCGCCGCGAAGCGCCATCCGCGCGTTTGCACGAATGCAGACGAATCGCAGGGCGCCGGATTGTCTGCCGCGGCGAGCAGAGTCGTCGACGCGTCCAGACGCTGGCAAAGCGTCTCGAATGCCGCAGGGCCGCCATTTTCACAGACATATACGTCGAAGGCGGGGTCCGCGCGCATCGCCGCGACGCCCGCCAGACATTCCAGCAAATCGTCCGGATTGCGAAACGAAACGACGATGATCGGAATCGGCAATGTCACGTCGAGAGGCTCCGCGGTCCGCATCTAAAGCAGCGTCTTGG
>CANJEY010000392.1 GCA_947472615.1 Beijerinckiaceae bacterium | reverse complement strand
TGGACATGGCGCAGGGGAAGCCGGGCAACGCCATGATCGTCAGTCTTGGTCTGCGGAATCGTTCACGGGCCGCCAGCGGATGGCACCATGATGCGCAACGGCTCGAGCATTCCGGACCGGACGGTGGCCCGATCAAGACGGAACGACCGCCGCCGCTCGATCTGTCTGCACTGCCGTATCATCTGCGAGAGGAGTTGCGCGCGGTGCTGGTCGCACAACTGGCGCAACAGAAGCAGATCGGCAGGCGGGAGGATGATTGAGGCGGGCGCTCAGCGCATCGGGCGAGGGCCTTTGTTAACCACTGCCGGTTACCTTGAAGGTGCTTGAGGAATTTACGCTCACTGCGTCTCAAGCGAAGATGACTTTCATGCTTATGAATGAAGTGAAAGCTCGGCCCCTCAGCGCCGGGCTTTCATTTTCTGATGTCCAGCAGGTGGCGGCATCGCAATGATGCTGAAGCGCAGTCTTCTGTGACCAGAGCTGAATGAACTGCCTTCCTACTTCCGCGCCCGCGGATCCTTGGCCAGCCTCAGCATGACCTTTTCGGCAGCCGCGATGGCTTCGCGTCTAGTGGCGTAGCTGAATGCCTCTTCCAGACGGATCAGTTCGCCTTCCCAGATCGTCCACCGGAAGCGCCGCTCGCCCGACGGGTCGGGTTCGATCTTGATCTGGTAAGGTCGTTCTTGCAGCATGTGGCATCATGGCATGACCGCCAAACTGACGCACCAAATGTGCACTGGTGTTCGCCTAAATTCAGCGCCGTCCACCCACATCTTTTCCGTATATTTTCCGTACAAATGCGACAGGCCGGATAAAATGTCTTTTAACTCATTGATTTAATTGGCGCTCCCTAGGGGACTCGAACCCCTGTTTTCGCCGTGAGAGGGCGAATATACGTAGGGGTGACCGTCCACAGCTGTCCATATTTGTATAGGAATTACAGGACTTTGTAGAATATACGTCCGCCGTTGTCTATCCCCGTACAAGGGTGTATATTTGACGCTTATTTGACGCTTTCGGAAGCCCGCCATGGCCAAGACCCTCAAAGAAGCGCCGCTCACGACCCGTAACGCCAGACTGAAACTGACCAGGGGGCTACATTGGCGCGCCATCGATCCCGACGTGCATCTCGGGTATCGCAGGGGCGCTCGTGGCGGCCGTTGGCTGGTGCGGTGGTACCGGGGCGACAATGCTTATGCGCAAGTCACCTTGGCCACCGCCGATGATGCTTTCCCGGCCGATGGAACCGACATCCTCGATTTTGCCCAAGCTGCGGCCAAAGCCCGCGCCCACGTTCGGCAATGCCGTGCCGACGCGCGGGCGCTCGAACGCGGTCCAGTGCTGTGGGTGAAAGACGCCATCGCCGAATATCTCAAAATGCGCGAAGCCAGAGAAGAAGCCCAGCGCGGCAAGGATGGGCTCAAGCGAGACGCCCGATCAAGGCTGACGAAGCATGTGCTTAAAACCAGCCTTGGCGACCGGCCCCTGCATGTGCTGAACGACGAGGACCTGCGGCGGTGGCGACAGAAGCTGCCCGGCACTCTCGCGACAGGCACGGTGCGGCGACTGGTAAACGACCTCAAGGCCGCGCTGAACCACATGGCGCGGATCAATCGGAGCCGCCTGCCCCCGGAATTGTTGGCCGCCATTCGCGACGGGTTGAAAGCCGACGAGGCCAGCCGAGCCGAAGCGCGTCGGCAGGTGCTTGGGGACGCGGATGTTCGACGCATCATTTCGGCGGCGCGCGACGTGGACGCCATGCAGGACTGGGACGGTGACTTGGCGCGGCTCGTCGTTGTCCTCGCCGCCACGGGCGCGCGCTTCTCTCAGATCATGCGCATGAAGGTCGCGGACGTTCAGCCTGACAAGGGTCGGCTTATGATACCCGTGAGCCATAAGGGACGCGGCGAGAAGCGGACCGAGCATGTTGGCGTCCAAGTTGGTCAAGACGTGGTTGAAGCCTTGCGCCCCGCCATCAATGGGCGATCGGGGCCCGCGCCTCTTCTCGAACGCTGGCGGCGCGTACAGATCAGCCAGACCGACTGGAAACGCGACCGCCGTGGGCCGTGGCGGTCGGCGAGCGAACTGACCCGGATTTGGGTCACGATCGTCGCCAAGGCTGGATTGCCGGATGACATCCTGCCCTATTGCCTCCGACATTCCAGCATCGTTCGGGGGCTTCGGGCGGGCCTGCCGACCCGACTGGTCGCGGCGATCCACGACACCTCAGTCTCAATGATTGAAAAGCACTACAGCGCCTATGTTGTCGACGCCATGGACGATATCGCCGCCCGCGCGGTCGTGCCGCTCGTCGATCCGTCTTCTAAAGTTGTCGCGATCAGATAATGCGAGGGCTCGCTGCAAGGGACACATGCCGTATTCAGCGTGAGCCAAACGTCAAAGTGCAGGACCGGTTGAGCAAAGTCATATCCCGAAAATAAGTTTGCTATCTTCAATATAGGTATGTCCTCGCCCATTGACTTCTGCGACTGTCGATATATATTTTTAGTTGTTAATCGCGGCCCATGTGCGGCTATGCCTTTAAGGCGCGCGATTTTCCGGTTGCACAGCCCCTCGGCGGGGCGATCGGGCAACTCCCAGAAACCTGCTCCCGCCCATTGACGGCGGAGCATGCCTGCGAGTGTTCGATGAACGCACCCCAGAAAACATCGCTTCCTGAATCGGCGAATGGTTCAGCGCCGCTGCTGCTGACGATTCCACAAGCGGCGCGAGAGTTGGCCGTGTGCCGCGCGACCGTCTACGCCCTGCTAGCGGCTGGAGAGTTGAGACCCGTGAAGGTTCGGGCCTCAAGCCGGATCTTGCGCGCTGATGTCGAAGATTACATCCAGCGCCTCATTCGCCAATCGTCAGTTCAAAACTAAGCGCCGCCTCAGCGAAAACTGGAGCGGCGCGAAGTCGTGCGAAAAAACGAAGTAGGCATCGTTTTCGTAGCACAATCGCGGTTTGAATTCCAGTTTTTGTTGTGAGCGGCATGGAGCAGTTTCATGTCAGTCATCAACAATCCATCGACCATCGTCTTCGGGGGCAGTCGCGATACTCTGATTCACAACCCGGAATCTCGTTACAAAACGATATCCTACTCGGAGATTTTGAGGCTCGTCGAAAGCCCCTCGGCCAAAAAAAAGGCAGCCGCGCCCGCGATCATTCCGTCGAGCTATTGCGAGTTTGACGCCCGCGCCCATGCGGTCCAGCGCGAACGCGGCATATTCCATTATCTGTGCGTCGACATCGATACGGGGTCGCCAACGCTGGAGCAGGTCTTTGAGGCGCTCGTCTCGGTGCTTGGTCCATGCTCGGCGGTAATCTACTCATCGGCTTCACCAGAGGAGCTGAAGTGGCGAGTAATCGTGCAACTTGCCGATCCGCTGCCCGGAACAGCTTACCCCCCAACAGCGAGTGCATTTTACGATCTGCTCGAAGAGCGCGGGATCTCGTGCGACCGCTCGCTCGAACGAACGGGACAGCCGGTATATTTACCCAACGTTCCTCCCAACAAGCGTCGGGGAGATCTGCCAGATGGAGAGCCGGATTTCTATCAGTTCCGGGTATTGACTGGCGCACCTATCAACCTTGCAAATACCGACATCATCGCTCGTCGCGACCAGAACCTGCTTCGCGACGCTGAGATGTACACGGCCATTCGCGTAGAGGGCCAACCACGCCTTCCGGGTGTTGGGAGGCGTGCCTCGGCGGGGTATTTACGACAACATGCGCACCGCGGTCGACAAGGTCGGTCGCGGAAAGCAGCGCCAGGTCAACGTTCGTTTCTCGGCTATGGTCAGCCACTTCCTGTTCGAAGCCGACTTCTGCAATCCTGCTTCCGGCTGGGAAAAAGGCCAGGTCGAAAAGAACGTGCAGGATGCCCGCCATCGGCTCTGGCAGCCCATGCCGAACTTCCCCTCCCTGGAGGCGCTGAACGACTGGCTGGAGACGCGCTGCCCGGAGCTGTGGACCCAAACGCTCCACGGCGCACAACCAGGCACAATCGCCGATGTTTGGGCCGAAGAAGCTCGGTGCTTGATGGAGATCACCCGTCCATTCGATGGCTTCGTCGAATACGCCAAACGCGTCTCTCCGACTTGCCTCATTCATCTGGAGCGTAATCGCTACAGCGTGCCAGCCTCCTTCGCCAATCGGCCGGTCAGTGTACGTGTATATCCCGAGCGCATCGTCGTCGTCGCCGAGGGGCAGATCATCTGCGAACACCGGCGGGTCTTTGCCCGCTCTCATGATCGTCAGAGCACAACGGTTTACAACTGGCGGCACTATCTTGCGGTCATTCAGCGCAAACCCGGAGCCCTA
>CANJEY010000391.1 GCA_947472615.1 Beijerinckiaceae bacterium | reverse complement strand
TGTCGGGATCGGCCGCGAGCAATTGGTCGATGTCGACGCCAAAATAGCTGAGGTTGCGGCGGAACGGCCTCAGGCCCATCCAGGTGTTCTCGACATAGTCGCGCTTGCCGAGTTCGACGAAGCGGCCGAACGGCTTCATGCACTTGATGCTGGCCAGCATGGCTTCGCCGTAAAGCGAATTCAGCACCACGTCGACGCCGCCAATCTCGCGCTTCACGTCATCCGCGAAGGTGAGCGACCGCGAGTCGAAAATCTTGTCCGCGCCGAAGAGATCGACGAGCGCGCGCTTGTCAGGCGAGCCGACGGTGGCGACGATCTTCGCGCCTTTCCAGCGCGCGATCTGCATGGCGGCGAGGCCGACGCCGCCCGCCGCGCCATGGATCAGCACCCATTCGCCGCGCTTCAGACGCGCAACTTCGAGCAAAGAATACCAAGCGGTGAGAAACGCGACCGGCACCGTGGCGGCCGCTTCGAGATGCAGACGATCCGGGACCGGTACGAACACACGGCGGTCGGCCGTCACATGGGTAGCGAATGCCTTTGCGGCGAAGCCCATGACGCGCGAGCCCGGCTGCAGGTCGCGCACCTTCTCGCCGACGCGCACCACGCGGCCCGAACATTCGAAGCCCAGCACCGCGCCGGCGAGGCCAGCGTCCAGGACGTCGTCGTCGAGCAGACCCATCGACATCATCACATCGCGGAAATTGAGACCCGCGGCCACGACTTCCACTTCAACGTCGTTCGGACCCGGGGCGACGCGGTCGGCGCCGGCCCAGATGAATTGCGACAGCGCGCCCTTGTGGGGGAGTTCCAGAACAGCCGCCTGCGCCTGTTTCGACTTGTCGAGTTCAGGCGGTTTGCCGCGGCCGATGCGATGCGCCGACATGCCTGCCGAATCGATCAGCAGTTCCGTCTCAGCGGCGGGCGCGTCGATCAGTTTGGCGAGACGCTCGGCCGCAGCGGAGGCCGGCAGTTCGGATGACAGGTCGACGAGGCGGACTTCGACCTCGGGATATTCGTTCATCGCGACGCGAGCGAAAGACCATATCGCTTCGGCGACGGGATCGAGACCCTTGGCTGCGCCGATCAGTCCACGCACCACGATCCAGAGACCGATCTGATTGCCGCAGCCGCGCGCGGCTTCGAGAATGGCGGTGATTTCGGCGATGCGGTTTTCGAGCCGCGCCTGATCGTCGCCCTCGCGGTCGAGGCCGGTCAAATCTGCGACGTCGATGCGCTTGCCTCGCGTTTCGGCGCCCAGCGCAGCGCGCCAGACCTGCTGACGCCCATCCTGATCGGGAGCGCTGGCGGATGTGCGGACGGAGCGGCCGGCGGCGCGCGCCTTCTGCACAAGTTGGCCGATGAAGGCATTGTCGGACGGCGTGCCGTTGGCGGCGATCACCAGCGGCGGGTGTTCCCCCACAGCGGCGTCCGCGAGCTGCGCCGGCGTGGCGATCAACACAGTGCCAATGCCGTCGCCGCACTCGACGTTCTGGATGTCGCGGTAGCCGGCGCTGACGAGCGTGCGGCGTGTATCCTCGATGCCCGGAATGCGGCCGACCGGGAAGTTCGGGTCGATGGTGCGCGAGAAATAGCCGTCGGTGAGGCCAAGCAGCACATCGAACAGCGAGTCGACCGGCGGCTGCAGCACGACAAGCGCGGCGTTCGGCGCAAGACGCGACGAGACGGCGCTGCCGAATACGGCTTCGCCCGAGAACAGCGGATCGGACGCCGTCGCCAACGCCAGATTGAACACCGGACCGGCAGGCGTCTCCGTGCCGAGTTCGAGGAACTCGATCCCGGTGTCCGCCCCGATACGCGCCGCCAGATGGTCGAGACGCTTGCGATCGCTGCCCGCCACCGTGACGGAGATGCGGCGGTCGTAAATATAGGGGCGCAACATGCGCACGAGCCCGAGGCACCCCGGTTCGAGCACGACCACGTTGACCGGATCGGGCTTCATGGCGGCTTCGATCGCCTCGACGATCGCAGCGCCGCGCGCCAGCAGCGGGTCGAACAGAAGCGTCGAGGCCTCGAACTGTTCGATCAGTTGCGGCCGATAGGCCGGCGCTTCGCCGGAGGCGAGCGACTTGTCGAGATGCGACAGCACCTTGGCGGCGAGCACCAGCTCGACGCTCGACGCCGGGAACTCCGCCGCGAAGGTGGCGAGAATCGTGTCCGGCTCCGGCAACCCGCTCTTGGCTGCGAGCGTCCACTGGCCATTGTCTTCGGTTGCGAGGTTGGCGCTGACGAGACAGCCCAGCAGGGCCGACATCAACGGGGCCATGCCAGCCGCGATCTTGTTCTGCTCGATCAGGGATTCGATCGAATTCGGGCCGACGCCGATGCGGTCGATCAGCACGTCATGCGCGAGCGAACGGGCGAAAGCCTCCAGCAGCAGCCAGCTGTCGGGGCGTTCGCCGGCCGACAGATTGGTCAGCGATTTGCGGGCGACGCTGCGGCCGTCGAACACGCGATCGAGGCGCTCGAGACGCGTCCGCTCGATGTGGAAATACAATTGTTCGGTGGTGCTGCGCGACAACACGACGGAGCGGAACAGGCCGCCGTTCAGGATCGCCACGATCTCGTCGTCCGCTGTGTAAAGGACGAGCGTCACCGACATGGAATCGTCGGTGCTGTGTTCGAGCAGCAGGAAGGCGCGGGAAATTTCGGCGGTGTCGCGGTAGACGCGCAATTGGCCAAAACGCACCGGCAGATAGGTGCGCTTGACGCCCTTCTTGACCGTCATGGTCTGGAACAGGGCGTGGAAAGCTGCGTCAAGCCCGACCGGCGACAGGATATGCGGCCGGGTGTAGAGGCCGGTCGGCATGTCCGTCTGGGCGAAGTCGACGTACATGACCTTGTCGTTGTAGCGCATGCCGCGCACGCGCCGGAACGACGGGCCGTAATCCATGCCGGTTTCGCTGGCGCGGGCGTACACGTCCTCGGCGGTTGCGCCATCGAACGGATTGCCTTCCGGGGCCTTGATGTCGGCGGCCGCCCCGACGACTTGCGTGATCTTGCCGCGCGCATGCAGCGACCACTCGTCACCCGCCAGACGCGGACGGCTCCAGACTTCGACGAGACTCGTATCGTCGTGCAGGCGTACGGAAATTTCGCGCATCGTCTCGCGTACGAGCACGAGAGGCGCGAGAATGTCGAAATCCTCGATGCCGATCGCGCCTTCGGGCCAGGTCTGGCGTGCGACCGCGAGCAGCATTTCGGCGAGGCCAGCGCCCGGCACCACCACTTCGCCATCGACCTTGTGGTCGAAAAGATACGGCACGGTGTCGGTGTCGAGCAGGGTGCGCCACTCGGGCGAGCCCTGAGACAGGCGCGCGCCGATCAGCGGATGGCGCGGTTCGCCAGCGTAAAGATCGAGCGCCTCGTTCGTCTCGACGAGATTGAAAATCTTGTGCTGCCACGGATAGGACGGCAGGCGGATGCGCCCCGAGGGCGCGCGGCCGAAGATCTTGTCTTCATCGAGCGCCACGCCGCGCACCAGCGCGCGGCCGATGATTCCCGCGATCGGATCGCCGGACTCGACCGGGTCTTTCTCTTCAAGCGTCTGGATATAGTCGCCGCGAATGCCGGCTTCGCGCATGGCGTCGTTGAGATTGGTGCGCAGGATCGGACGTGCGCCGATCTCCACCATCAGGGTCGCGCCATTGCGGGTCGCGGTCTCGATGGCGCTGCGGAATTGCACCTGCTCGCGGACGTTGCGCCACCAGTATTCAGCGTCGAGCTGCGAACCCGGCAGTACGTCGCCGGTGACGCTCGACACGAAGTCGATGGACGCATCGCGCGGCGAAATGCCCTTGAGGGCGGCCACCAGCGGCTCGTGCAGGGGCTCGAGCGCGGAATTGTGGAACGGATAGTCGAGATCGAGAATGCGGATCGCGATGCGGCGCTTGCGGCCAGCCTTGGCGGCGGCCTGAATCGACGCTTCCGGTCCCGACAGAGTCACGGACGACGACGAATTTTCCGCCGCGATCTCGATATCCTCGACGCCGATGTCGCGCAGGAACTGGCGCGTATCGGCCACGCCGCTGTTAGTGGCGGCCATCTTGCCCGCGCCGCGGACCTTTTCCTGCTGGTCCGAGCGGTTGACGATGAGCCGCACCGCATCAGCGAGCGTCAATGCGCCAGCTGTCTCGGCGGCGGCGACTTCGCCGACGCTGTGGCCGAACACCATCGAGGGCGCAAGACCGTATTGGGCGAGCGCCGCCGCAATCGACGACTGGATGGCGAACAGAAGCGGCTGCGCCACCGACGTCAAGGGCAGGCGCTCGGCCAGATTGGGATCCTGCATCGTTTCGATCAGCGACCAGCCGGCGAGCGGCTTGAAGATCGCGTCTATCTTCTGCAGGTGCTTGCGGAACGCG
>CANJEY010000390.1 GCA_947472615.1 Beijerinckiaceae bacterium | reverse complement strand
GCACTACGCTGTCGGGCGCGAATGCTTGCAAGAAGCGAACCCGAATGACCAGACCCGATCCCACCCTGCCGTCCGTTTATGCGCCGCATCTTCCGCCGGCGGAGTGGATCGACGTCGGCGGCGTCCGCACCTGCTATCACGAGGCTGGCGAAGGCGAGCCGGTCGTGTTCATTTACGGCGGCAATTTCGGAGGCAAGGATTCGGCGTCGAGCGCGGCGGTGTGGAACCAGAATTTCGTACCGTTGTCGCGCGAGTTCCGCTGCATTGCTTTCGATAAGCTCGGGCAGGGCTACACCGACAATCCGCTGCGTGACGAAGACTATACGATGGCGGCGGTGGTGCAGCATGCCGCGGATTTCATTCGCGCGCTCGGTCTGCCGCCGATCCATGTGGTCGGGCACTCGCGCGGCGGCTTCGCGGCGACGAGCCTCACGTTGCGTCATCCCGATCTGGTGCGCTCGCTCACGATCGTCAATTCCGGCACGCTGATGCCGATTGTCAGCACCAACGAAGCGGTGCTGACGCCGTGTCCCTATCCGGCTTGGAGCCGCGATGCGGCGCGCTGGGTTTATCAGGAATACAGCTTCCGGCCTGATGTGGTGACAGACGAATGGATCGACACCGTGATCGGCGTACTGGAGCTGCCGAAGTCGCGGGAATCGGCGCGCAAGATGGAAGACGAGCGATTGAAGGCGCGCTACTTTCTGCCACAACTGGCGCAGCAGAAGCGCGAGACCCTCAACCTCATCAACGAAGGCATGTTGCGGCGGCCCACGCAGGTCGTGTGGGGTTACGACGATCGCACGTCGCATGTCGCGGGCGGCATCGAGGTGTTCCGCATGATCAAACGGCACAACCGGCAGACGCGGTTGCACGTGGTCAACCAGTCCGGCCATTTCGTGTTTCGCGAACAGCCCGATCAGTTCAATGCTCTCCTGTCGCGCTTCGTGCGCGCCCATTCGGCCTGACGCCATGAAGACCTTCGAGACGGACACACACATCATCAACGGTCTGCCGATGCGGGTGGCGCAGGCGCATGGGGGCGATGCGACGCCCGTGGTGTTCCTGCACGGCGGCTCGCCGGGCGTGACGCCGTATTGCGCGGGCCGCCACATCTGGGGCGAGGTTCTCGACGATTTCGCCCGCGTCAGCCGGGTGATCGTTCCCGATCTGCCGGGTTCGGGCGAAACGCCGCTGCCGAAGGGTAAGCCGCCGTCGCTGGAGCTTTTCGGCGAGCATGTATTCGGGTTGGTGGAGCAACTCGGCGTCGCAGCGGCGCATGTGGTGGGCCATGCCGAAGGCGGGTTGCTGGCGCTGTGGATGGCGCAGGCCGCGCCGCAGAAGATCAGGTCGATCAGCATCGTGGCGAGTCCTGCGGCTGCGCCCTCCGGCGACGCGCTGCCTGTAATGACGTTGGATCATCCGCCGAAGCCGCTGTGGAGCGGTTTGTCGCAGCGCTGGACGTTCGATCAGTTGTCGTGGTCGCACGCGCATATCGACGAAGTTTTGCTCGACGACTGCATGGCGGCGGCAGATGGCGCGGCGCATCGCGCGGTGATCGAATCCGCCGCACTCGACGCCTCGTTCCGCACCGCGATGGCGCAGAGCGTGGGGCGCATCAAGTCGCGCTTCTATCAGATCTATCGCGAACGCGGCCTTGCGGTTCCGGCGCAACTCGTGTGGGGAAGCGACGATCCGCTGAGCGGGATCGATCGCGGGTTCGGGTTGTTCCAGCTCATCGCCAGCAAGCAGCCCACGGCCGCTTTCGACGTCATCAACCGCACCGGGCATTTTCCGTTCCGTGAAGATGCGGCGGCTTTTTTCGATATCGTCGGCGCCTTTCAGGAGGCGTCGTAACGCAAATCCGCGCGGACTTTGATTTCAGTCTGAACGAACGTCTTCACAGGAGATGGCCATGAATCGCCTTTCGTATCTCGGTCTCTTCGCCGGCTCGCTCTTGGGCGTGTGCATGTCGCTCGGCGCGGCGCAGGCGCAATCGCCCACCAAGGTTCACATCGCCGGTCCCGCGCCCGTGCTGAGCGCCACCGACAGCGTGATCTGGTATGCGATCCCCACCACGATGGGCTATTACAAGGAAGAGAATCTCGACGTCAGCTATAATCTCTCCGCCGGACTCACGGCGTCGTTGCAGGCCGTGCAGACGGGTTCCTCGCCAGTCGGCGTCACCAATCCCGAACTGGTGATGCAGACGCGCGAGCAGGGCGGCAGCGTGATCGCCTTTTTCACGATGCGTCGCGCCGGCGGCGTCGCGGTGGCGGTGCTCCCCGACTCGCCGATCAAGACGCTCGCGGACCTCAAGGGCAAAACGATCGGCGGCGTGTCGTGGGGCGGCGGCGGCGCGCTGTATCTGACCAAGGTGCTGGCCGATCTGAAGATCGGCATGGGCGATTATTCGCGCGTCGTCACCGGCAATGGCGCGGCTGCGGCGGCAGCGCTGCGCAGCGGACAGGTCGATGCGGTGACGCTGTGGGATTCGGCTTTCGCGACGATCGAGAACGCGGGCGTGAAGATGCGCTACATCGACATCACCGGGCAGGAAAAGCTCGGCAGCAACGTGTTCACCACCACTGACGCCTACCTGAAGGCGAACCCCGAGACGTTGGCGAAATTCTGCCGCGCGGTGGCGAAGAGCTATTATTTCGCCCGCACCAATCCGGAGGCGGCGACGAAGATATTCCTCGATGTGAATCCGACCATGAAGGCCCCGACGCAGAGCGCCGAAGCTGCGTTGCGCGACAATCTTCATATTTTCAAGGCCTATCTGGACGGCGCGACGAACAACATGTCGATCGACGGCCGGATGGGCGAGTTCGATGCGGAGGTGTGGAACTTCACGCAGGCCTTCTACAAACTCTCCGGCATGCTGAAGTCCGACCAGCCGGCGAGCGCCAGCTACACGACGCAATTCCTCGACAAGTGCAACGACTTCGACCGCGCCAAGGTGGCGGCGGCGGCGAAACAGTACGGCGCCAAATAGCGGCGATTGGCGGCGGAACGGTTTGTGCTAGGCTCGTCCGGTTCGCCGGGCGAGCGCCCGCAGGGAGCGTCACATGATTAGTCGTTCTGTTGGGTTTTCGGCCGCTGCGGCAGCGGCGCTGCTGGCGATGGACGCGACAGCGTTCGCGCAGGGCGCCAATCCTGTCTACAGGAACAAGCAAATCCGCATGGTGATCGCCAGCGGTGCGGGCGGCGGCTACGACGCCTACGCGCGCATTCTGTCGCGCTATCTGGAAAAATACATTCCGGGCAATCCGACGATTGTGAACCAGAACATGCCCGGCGCATCCGGCATGCAGGCGATGAACTGGGCCTATGCGGCGGCCCCCAAGGATGGCACCGTCATTCTGGCGACCTACAACGCGTTGCTGGCCGAACCGCTCTACGGCAATCCGGCTGTCCAGTACGACACGCTGAAATTCGAGATGATCGGCAGCTATTCGAAGCAGCAGAACATCTGCGTGACGTGGCACACGTCGCCGATCAAGACGATCAAGCATGCGCAGGAGCGCGAGGTCATCGTGTCCTCGACCGGCGCGACCGGCAATTCTGCGACCATGCCGAAAATCCTGAACGCCGTGCTGGGCACAAAATTCAAGCTTGTACTGGGCTATGGCACGACGGAAGCGCGCCTTGCGGTGGAGCGCGGCGAGGCCGAGGGCATCTGTGGCCTGTCGTGGTCGACACTGAAGGCATCGAACCCTGACTGGGTGCAGAACAAGCGCATCAACATTCTTGTGCAGACGGGCGCGAAGCCGCAGGCCGATCTGCCGGATGTGCCGGTGCTGCTCGATCTCGTCGCCAACGCCGACGACAAGAAGGTGGTCAGCTTTCTGTCGTTTCCCGAAGAAATGGGCCGTCCGTTCGTGATGCCGCCCGGCACGCCGAAAGCCATGGTGGAGGCGGTGCGGCAGGGCTTCGATGCGGCGCTGAAAGATGCTCAGCTGAAAGAGGAATCCGACAAGCAGATGCTGGAAGTCGATCCGGTGTCGGGCCCCGAGATGGAGCGCATCCTGAACGATGCCTATGCGCTGCCTAAGGATCTCATCAAACGCGCCGCCCAGTTGAGCGGCGTGGAGACCAAGTAGGGATCAGAACTCGCGCAGCAGGCGGCCGTAGCCCTGAACGCTATCGGTGACGCCGGTGCGGCGCATGGATTCCCAAGCGATCGCCTGTAGCGAGGACATGCAATTGACCTTCAACTCCTGCTCCAGAATCTCGATGGCGTCGATCACGCGCCAGTGCGGGCAGGCGAAGTTGAATGTGTCGATCTCCGGGTGTTCCTTCTTGAGCGCGCGACCCCACGCGATGGCGCTCTCGATCGGCACCTTGCCGAGTTCCTTCAGGTTCGACAGGCCGGCGTAGCAGCCTGCAGGCTCCAG
>CANJEY010000389.1 GCA_947472615.1 Beijerinckiaceae bacterium | reverse complement strand
GATAATGCGGCACCTTGTAGGACATGTTGGCGATGCCGCGATCCGCGTAATCCGGCACTTCGCTTTCGCCAACAGCGCGCGCCAGCATGGCGGTCGGAAGGCCATCGTCACCGATGGTCGCCTCGAACTTCGCCCAGATCGGCGGACGCGAACGCGCCTGCAGGATGTTCTCCTCACGCGTCCAGATCAGCTTCACGGGCTTGCCGATCTGCTTGGAAACCTCGACCGCCTGACGGACAACGTCGATTGCATTGCCGAGACCGAATGCGCCGCTCTGGTAGACGCCGTGAACGAACACATCCTTCGGATTGCGTCCGGACTGATCCGCCGCCATCAGCAGGGTTGCGGCGACGTTCTGGGTGAAGCTCCAGATGTCGACGCGTTCCGGCGTGACGTTGGCGACGCAGGCGGGCGTGCCCATGGGCACATGGCACTCGTAGGGACGGGCGTAATCGCCGGTGACGACCTTGCCGCCCTTGGCGAGGATCGGACGCGGATCGCCGCGCACTTCCTCGGCGTGCTTGCCTTCCTGATTCATCAGCTCGCGGGCGAGACCGTTCATCTTCTCGTAGCTGTTGTCAGCGCCCGGTCCGAGATCCCATTCGACAGGCATCAGATCGAGAGCCGTCTTGGCGCGGTAGAAGCTGTCGGCGACCACCACGATGGCGCTGCGCATGTCGGCGTTCTGCAGCTTGGTCTTGGTCTGCTTCAGTTCGATCGCGGCGATGACGCCGGGCCGATTCTTGATCGCCTCGAAGTTGAAGCTCTTCAGCTTGCCGCCCGGCACGGGGCTCGCCTTGACGGCGGCGTAGACCATGCCCGGCACGCGCACGTCGATCGGATAGATCGCGCTGCCGTTGACCTTGTGGGCGACGTCCATGCGCGGCGTATCCTTGCCGAGCAGCCACCAGTCCTTGTACTTTTTGATCTTCGGTTCTTCGGCCAGCGTCACGGCCGCGGCCGCGGTAGCGAATTCGCCGTAGGTGCCCTTCTTGTCGCCGGACGTCAGCACGCCCTGCTTGGCCTCGACCTTGGAGCGGTCGACGCCCCAGGCCTTGGCTGCGGCTTCCTTCAGGCGCTCGCGCGCCGACGCGCCAGCCTGCATGATGTGCGGATGGCGGTTGCGGACGAGATTCGACCCGCCGGTCGACATGTCCTTGTATTCCTGACCGCGCGTCACGAAGCGATTGGCGTCGGCCAGAACGCAGTTCACGTTCTGCCACGGCACATCGAGCTCTTCGGCGACCAGCGTCGCCACAGAGGTCATGCCGCCCTGTCCCATTTCGGTGTGCGGGCAACGGATGGTGACCTGACCCTTGGCGTCGATGGTCAGCCAGGCGTTGATTTCAACGCCGTCGACCGGAGCCTTCCAGGCCTCGGCCAGAACCGGAGCGGCCTGCGCTTCCGAACCCGGAAGGTGGAAGCCGATCATCAGGCCGCCGCCGGTGGCCAGCGTCGAGCGGATGAACGTGCGGCGCGAGATATTCATTTCGATCTTTCCCATGAAAACCTCCCTTACGCAGCGCCCAACTTGGCGGCGGTCTGAATCGCTTCGCGGATCTGCGCATAGGTGCCGCAACGGCAGATGTTGTCCGCCATGGCTGCATCGATTTCGCGATCGGTGGGGTTCGGGCTTTTCCGCAGCAACGCCACGGCGGCCATGATCTGGCCGGACTGGCAATAGCCGCATTGCGGAACAGTATGTTCGATCCAGGCCTTCTGGACCGGATGGCTGCTGTCGGGCGACAGGCCTTCGATGGTGGTGACCTTCTTGCCGACGACGCTCGCGGCGTTGACGTTGCAGGCCTTGGTGGGCTGGCCGTCGACATGAACCGTGCAGGCGCCGCACTGCGCTACGCCGCATCCGTATTTCGTACCCGTCAGGCCGATGGTGTCCCGCAGGACCCAGAGCAACGGGGTTTCTGGCTCGACGTCAACATCGTGCGTCTTGCCATTCACAGTCAGTGTGAAGGCCATGCTGTCTCCTCCTGTAAAACACGAACCCGCGAAACGTACGCGGGGGATGGGCGGTTCAGATCAGTGCGGATGCGGAATTTTTTTCCATTCTATACACGCAATCGGGGAATCCCGCCAAGCCGACGCAGCGGCTTTCCAGAATGGAGATTTTCCGTTTCGATTTCATAGGCTTCGCGTGATTGCACACCGATTTTTTGTTGCACTGCGGCGATCAAATTCCGTTCAACGGCCGGCAAGCCCATCACGCGACCTCGACGTCCGCCCGCGCCCGGAACGTCAGGTCGATCATGTCGTACCAGGTGAAATCGAACGAGCCGCTTTCCAGCACGCGTGCGTAAAACATGAAATACGGATTCGTTGCGACCGCCGGGTAGAGACGGGCGCGGAACAAGCTGTCGCCGTTGTAACGGCATTCGAAGCTCGAGATGATTCGCTTCCTGATCCATTCCTCGAGTCCATCGAAACGCAGCCCCGTCTCCATCGGGTGCGAGATCAACGCGCGAATCGGGATGATCGCGCCCCTCTGGGCTTTCGGCTGCACATTGACGCGCGTTTGCGGCTTGAACGAGAAGATGTCGTCATTGCTGCCGGTGCCGATCTGCGCGCAAGCGCCGAAACTGACCGAGATGTCGCGATCGACACGAATGTGGCGGCCATCGCTCATCTCGGCGACCGCCGTGACCTTCTGGGATTTTTCGAGACGGATGCGGGTGCTGAATTCAGCGCGGCCGCTACGCGGTTGGAACCACACCGACAACACATGCGGCGTCGGATTGCCGTGCGCCACCACATGCACGACGCGTGGGAAATCTTGCTCGGTCATGCCGGCGCGCACCCGCACCGTCAGCGGCACCGAACTGCCGACGTCCGCATGCTGCGGCAGATCGAGATCGAGTCCCTCGTGCGTGTATTCGACATTGCCCATGAAGGCCGTGATGGCGTCTTCGGCGCTGCGCCATAGCGCATCGAAGCCGCGCAGATCGGACTCCTGCGCGAGAGCCAAAGGCGACGCAAAGCCTCCCGCAAGGCTCGCGCCCGCGCCGACCAGCAGATCCCGTTTCGAAAGCCCTGCAGGTGGGGCCATGACTTCAACTCCCGCACGGCCGTGGATCAAAAAACCGTGATCGCATCGCCGCGCTGCGCTGCGCTGCGCGAACTTACGGCTCTGCAATGTGAGCATCAAGTGCTTGACGATGCACAGCCGAAACGATGGACGGCTTCGGATTGCCCGACGTTCTTGCCTGATCTATCGTCCCGCACAATCAACATTGGCGTGAGCCGCAACGCCGAAGTCCAAGGTCAGGGACGCCGAGAGCATGCAACGAATCCGCCGCCTTCCGATGTTCGCGCTCGGCATGCTCCTGCTCGTCGCCGGGACGACTGCGTTGCGCGCGGCAGACGTGGCCCCGACCGTGCTGGCGATGCCCTGCACGGGCTGTCACGGCCCGGATGGCGCATCGCCCGGCGCCATGCCGTCGATCGCCAAGACGAGCGCGGCGGACATGACTGCGAAACTGAAAGCGTTCCGGGCCGGAACCGTCGAGGCCACCGTGATGACGCGCATCGCCAAGGGCTATACGGACGTGGAGATCGACTCGATCGGCCAGTATTTCGCGGCGCTGCCGCATTGAACGCGATCCATTGCGGAGTCGGCGCACAATGACAACGACCAGCACGCGACGCGATTTTCTCCTGCAGGGCGGAGCGACCGCGACTCTCGCACTCGCCGCAACTCCGGCGCGCGCCGCTGCGCGCGGGCGCATCTTGGTCATTGGCGGGGGCTTCGGCGGCGCCACATGCGCGCGCTTCCTGAGACGCTTCGGGCCGGACCTTGAGGTTACTCTCGTCGAGCCCAACGAGACCTTCATCACCTGTCCGTTCAGCAACGCGGTAATCGGCGGGCTGATCGAGATGAGCGCCATCACGCACAGCTACGACGGCCTGCGCAAGGCCGGCGTCAACATGGTGCGCGACAGCGTTGCGGCGATCGACGCCGAGAAGCGCAACGTCCGGCTCGCGGGCGGCGCGACTCTACCCTACGACCGGCTCGTTCTGTCGCCCGGCGTCGATTTCAAATGGGGCGCTGTCGAAGGCTACGACGAAGCCGCCGCGCAGATCATGCCACACGCCTGGACGGCGGGCGCGCAGACCGTGCTGTTACGCCGCCAGCTTGAAGCCATGCCGGACGGCGGCGTTGTGGTGATGACGATCCCGGCCAATCCCTACCGGTGTCCGCCCGGCCCCTATGAGCGCGCCAGCCTGATCGCGAATTACCTCAAGACCCGCAAGCCAAAGTCGAAGCTGATCCTGCTCGACGCCAAGGACAATTTCTCCAAGCAGGGCCTGTTCGTCGAAGGCTGGAAGCAGCTCTACGGCCCGCTGCTCGAATGGATTCCGTTTGCCCAGAACGGCAATCTCGTGCG
>CANJEY010000388.1 GCA_947472615.1 Beijerinckiaceae bacterium | reverse complement strand
TCTCCGAACTGTGCGCGCCCATCGTGCCGTCAGCGAAGATGAACATCATGCTGGTGGATTTCGGTCCGCGCGAATCGAACGGCTTCAGCTCGATCTGCGTGAGGTCGGGAATGAAATTCGTCTCCCACATATGCCGGCCCGGCCGCATTGCGATGAAGTCTCCCTCGCCCGCGAAGGCATTCGGCTTGCCCATGCGGGATGGAAAGATGTGGTCGTTGTCGAAGATGAAGTTTGGCTCGTGATAGAGATTCAGCGACATGCAGAGATTGTTCGTCGACGCCAGCCGCGCCGGCTGGGAGCCGGATGCGTTGAAGTGCTGGTGGCGCACGTTGAGTGGAATGGCGAAGAGGCTCTTCGGTCCCCACTCGAAAGAATGCTGCTGGCCATTTGGCGTTTCGATCGTCGTGTTGCCGTGGCCGGAGATGACGTAGACGATCTCCTCGTAGAGATGTTTCTGCGACGACGTACGGCCGCCGGCCGGCAGTTCGATCAGGAAGATCGAGGTGAAATCGCCGCGCCCCTTCAGGTTGACGATGGCGCCGCGCGCGTCGAGCCAGGCCCACGGAGCGGTCTCGATCTCACCGAGATCAACTGCCAGTTCGTCGTGGATCGGCACCTGCTGCTCCTGCGCCCAATCCATGTAGGGATCGACCATGTAAGGCGCAGCGGGTTTGGCGACGGCTTCTTCCTGACTCAACGCTTTGCTCCGTCTTTCGATTATGGCGACGACAGATCGCGCGTGAGCTGGAAGATGTGCGGTGGATAGGAGGAAAAGTCCTCGATGATCTTCTGTAGCGCCGCGCCCGGCAGTGGATTGAGCGGCGTGTCGAGCTGCTCGGCCTGCGCGATGAATTGCGGGTCTTTCACCATGGCGTCGAACGCCGTGCGCAAGGCCTCGATCCGTTCTTTCGGCACGCCGGGGCCAACATAGAACGAGCGTCCGAATGTGGATTCGCTGCTGAGCAGGCGCATGGCGCGCTTCTCGTCCTCGCCCTTCATCAACTCGACGGCGCTCGGCACGCCGGGCAGATCGGCGATCGGCTCTTCCGGCACGCGCCAGATGACGTTGATGAGTTTGCCGGTGACCCATTGCTTCTTGGTGCGTTTGACCTGCGACCAGATGGCGTTCCCCATGCCCTCGACCTCGCCGCGCTCCAGCGCCAGATAGGCGCTGGTCGTGCCGTCGTAGCCCATCACCAGTTTGATATTGGCCTTCAGCGTCCGGTTGAGCATCTGCGGGATGGTGAAGGACGATCCCGTCTGCGACGCCGCCGCGAACACGACGCCGCGGGCGCGCGCCTCATCCAGCGTCTTCACGCCGGTCGTGTGCCAGACGGCGCCGACCGAATCCGTCGCATCGAGGCGTCCGATCCAGTTCATCTTCGGCGTATCGACGCCGTCGCCGGGCCTGATGTAATTCGCTACCGGCAGCGCGCCGTTGGGAATCGCGATCACGGTGCCGTCCTGCGGGGCGACGCTGATAACGTAATTGCCCGCGACCGCTGATCCCGCGCCCGGCATGTATTGCAGCGCCGCGGCAGGATTTCCCGGCAAATGACGCGGCAGATTCTCGGCCAGCAGGCGCGCGTAAACATCGAAGCCGCCGCCGGCCGCATAGCCGACAACGATGCGCAGCACCTTGCCACGATAGAAGTCGCCAACATCGGCGGCGTTCGCGGCGGTCGATCCAGCCGACAGCGCGGCGAAGGCGGCGGCGATCAGGCCGGCGCGGCGAAATTGCAATCCCATCTTTCTCTCCCTGCGGATCCGGCTGCGCCGGTTCGTCATTCTGTTTCGACTCAAGCCTTGTTCAGCGCGACCTGATGGCTAAGCATGATCTCGCGCCGCTCGCGGCCGGAGGCGGCGATGGCCTCGCCGACTTCGAGCGTTGCGGCGGCCCAGCGGCCGTCATGCATCAGCGGTTTGCCTTCGTGCAACGCCTCGTACATTTCCTTGATTTCGAGCGTCCCGGTGCCGCGCCCGCCGTAGACGGGCAATTCCTTGCGGCCTTCGTCCGTATAGACGTAGATTCCGTCCGGCGACTGGCGGATGTCGCCGTGCTCAAAGCTTGCGACCGTAAGCCCGAACCAGTGGATGTGGGCGCGCGAGCCCTTGACCAACGGCGTCGCGCCGCTGCCGGTGCTGCTCGCGTCGCTCGTCGCGGCCCCGAACCGCATGCCTTCCTTGGCGGCGTCATTGTCGACCGAGCCGGCGCGCAATTCGCGTCGGACTTTCAGCCGCTCTTCGTCCGAATACATGCGGTTGCCGATGCCCCATGTGAGTTCGGACGTGTCGAAATAGCCGTAGCCGTTGTAGGCGATCGTGGCCGGCGTGCCGTCTTCGAATTCCAGATAGGCGGAGAAATTGCCCGGGCAGGGACGCTCCTTCATCCAGCGCCCGACGGAGGCGCGCACGCTGCGCACCTTGCCGCCGCCGAGCAGCCGCACCGTATCGATCAGATGCGGCGCATGGCGGAAGATGACGCCGCCGCCCTTCGTCTCGTCGAGTTCCTCGGCGACGCGGGGCTTCAGCAGCCAGTCCGTGGCGAACCATGTGTTGATGGCGATGACGCGGCCGAGTTCGCCAGACGCCGCGACCTTCCACAGCGCCTGCACGTCAGGGCTCATGCTGTAGGTCTGGCCGCACAGCAGTTTGACGCCTGCCGCGTCGGCGGCGTCGCACATGTCGACGCATTCCTGCACGTTGAGCGCCATCGGCTTCGTGCAGATGATGTGCTTGCCGGCGCGCGCCGCCGCGATTGTGTGCTGTGCGTGCAGATGGTTCGGGGTGGCGACCCAGATCACATCGACATCGGGATCTGCGCAGAGCCCGTCGACGTCCGCGTAGGCCTTGCCGCCATAGCGCTGCGTGAACGCCTCGCGTGCGCTGTCGCGCGGATCGGCCGCGGCGACGATCTTCGCATGCGGCGATTTTTCGACGCCCGGAATGAAAAGCGTGCTGGCGACTCCAAGCCCGGCGATGCCGAGCCGCAATATTTTCTGATCCGACGCCGAAGCCCCGCTCATCGATCCTCCCGCAAACACGATTTGTTGTGCGCGCATTTTGCGGGTCGGGCGGCGCGTTGGCAAGCGTCGCGTCTCTGCCGATGCCTCGGGCCGCATTTCGGCAGGGCTTGAAGGCCTCCCGCCAATCGTGTCTTCTGTACCGATAGATGAGCGGTTCGCGTGACGGATCGCCGGGGAGGATTCGATGGCCGCCATGACGACGCTCGCGCGGAGCGCGGGGCTCTTCGCCGTATTGGGGTTTGTTGCGCCGGTACTGGCCGCCGATCAGGCGCTGATCGACGCGGCGCGCCGCGAAGGCGTCGTCAACTGGTACACGGTGCAGATCGTCGACCAATTGGCGCGGCCCGCAGCCGCTGCTTTCGAGAAGAAGTATGGCGTGAAGGCGGACTTCGTGCGCGGCGAGCCCAACGAGATCGTGTTGCGCATCACCAACGAGAGCAAGGCCGGCCAGATTCGCGCCGACGTGTTCGACGGCACCACGACCGCGCCGTTGCTGAAGAAGGCCGGGCTTGCGATGAAATGGCAGCCGGACTCAGCCAAGCGTCTGCCGCCGCAATATCTCGACCGCGAGGGCTACTGGACCGCCACCAATCTCTACGTGCTGACGGCGGGCTACAATACGGAACTCGTGCCGCGCGGCCAGCAGCCGAAATCGTTCAAGGATCTTCTCGATCCACGCTGGAAGGGCAAGATGGCGTGGTCGCTGAACGCGACCAGCGTGGCCGCGCCCGGCGTTGTCGGACTGGCGCTCGCCGACATGGGGCCGGAGCAAGGGCGCGCCTATCTGCGGCAACTTGCCGGGCAGAGTGTCACCGGGCTGCGCGTCACCGCTCGGCAGGTTCTCGATCAGGTGATCGCCGGGGAATATCAGATCGGCGTCGGTATCATGAACTCCCACGCAGTGATCAGCGCCGGGCAGGGCGCGCCGGTCGACTGGATCGCCATGGACCCGTCGCTGGCCGTGCTGTCGGTGGTCGGTGTTTTGAAGGAGCCGCTGCATCCCAACGCCGCGCGGCTTTTCGTCGAGTTTCTCGTGTCCGAGGAGGGGCAGACAATCTTCCGCGACGCGAATTATCTGCCTGTCGATCCAGGAGTTCCTCCCAAAACGCCCGGGCTGACGCCCGAGAGCGGCAAGTTTCGGGCGATCTTTCTGACGCCTGAAGAAATTGACCAGCGGATCGGGGAGTGGACGGGTCTGTTGAAAGAGATGTTTCCTTAACGCGCAAAAGCCGCGGACGAGCCGCGGCCTTTGGTGGCAAAATCGCTCAATCCTTACGGGCAGGGGTGACGCAGGCCGTCATAGCCCAGATAGGTGCCGCTCGCCGGATCGTAGGACTTGAAGCGCTGGATGCAGTAAGCCTCGTCGCCGCCCGCCACGCCGCCTTCCGTCCCAT
>CANJEY010000387.1 GCA_947472615.1 Beijerinckiaceae bacterium | reverse complement strand
GATCCGGAGCCGGTCGAATATGTGTTGACCGAGGAACGCAAGAAGCAGCTTGTGCGCGACTTCGGTCTGGGCAACTGAAGCCGAATTCTCTGCCAACGGGTGATGTGTTGAAAGAACCGACTGCGCCGAAGACTGTGGCGGTGCAAATTCGCGGCTTGCGCAAGGTCTATCGCAGCCGCGCCAGAAGCGTCGTGGGCGTCGACCATGTCGATCTCGATGTGGCGGCTGGCGAACTCGTCGTCCTGCTAGGCCCGAGCGGCTGCGGCAAGACCACGCTGCTGCGCTCCGTCGCCGGACTTGAGACGCCCGATGAAGGCGAAATTTCCATCGATGGCCGCGTGGTGTTCTCGGCGTCGCGCAAACGCGCGCTGCCGCCTGAGGACCGCCATCTCGGCATGATGTTCCAGTCCTATGCCCTGTGGCCGCACATGACGGTGTTTCAGAACGTCGCCTATCCGCTGTCGTCGATGGATCCCTCCTTGCGCGGCGACGTGCGCGCTCGCGTTCATGACGTCTGCACACGGCTCGGCGTCGCCGGATTTGAGGAACGCTTCCCGAGCGAACTCAGCGGCGGACAGCAGCAGCGCGTCGCGCTGGCCCGCGCGTTGATCGGCAAGCCGTCGGTGATTCTGTTCGATGAGCCCCTGTCGAACGTCGACGCCAAGGTGCGGAGACGCTTGCGCCAGCAATTGCGCGACCTGAAGCACGAAACGAATTTCTCCGGCATCTACGTCACGCACGATCAGGAAGAGGCGATGGAGCTCGCCGACACGCTGGCGGTGATGGAATCCGGCAAGATTCGCCAGCTCGCCTCGAGCCGCGAAGTCTATCAGCGGCCGAACGGCCTCTATGTCGCGGGCTTCGTGGGCGAAGTGAACCACTGGCCGGCCGAAGTCGTCGAAGCGAACGAGACGAGTGCGCTCGTTCGCACAGGCTTCGGCACCTTCCGAGTGGAGAATCCGCCGGAAGTGCTGTCGCCCGGCCGGACAGGCACGCTCGGCGTGCGGCCCGAACGCGTCAGCCTTGCGACGCCGGGCGCTGATGCTGCGAGCGCAGATCCCCGCGTGCGCGGCCGCGTCAAGGAAGTTGTGTTTCTCGGCGCGCGCTGTGAAGTGCGCGTCGATATCGACGGCGGCGGCGAGTTGATGGCCTGGTTGTTCGAGGCGGTTTCGCATCGCTCGCCGCCAGTCGTCGGTGCACAGATCGACGCGATTTTCGAGGCGACAAGCCTGCAATGGCTTGGCCCATGACGGCGACCGTCGCCGAGCCGAACGAGATCGCGCCGCCGCGATACCGCGCCATCACCTTTGTGGTCGGGGCGATCGTGGCCGCCGTGCTGGCTGTCATTTTCCTGCCGCTCGCCACGATCCTGCAACGCGCGCTACTGCCCAATGGCGCCCTCGACCTTTCGTTGTGGGCTGCGACGCTGTCCCAGCCCGACCTTCACTACGCCATCCGCAACACACTCATTCTGGCGGTGGTGACGACCGTGATCGCTGTTCCTGTCGGGGTATTTTTCGCCTGGCTGGTGGAGCGCACCGATGCGCGCTGGGGCGCGCTGTCACGGCTGCTGCCGGTGATCCCGCTGCTGCTGCCGCCCGTGGCGATGACAATCGGCTGGTTGTTTCTCGCCGATCCGCGCGCCGGCTTTCTGGCCGCGCCGATGCAGACCGCATTCCGCGCCATGGGGCTCGACATCGACCCTTCGGCGCTGGCGGTGCAGAGCTGGGGCGGGCTGATCCTGCTCTACGTCCTGTTCTCCGTGCCACACGTCTATGTGGTCGCGGCGGCTGCGTTCAGTTCGCTCGACCCATCGCTTGAAGAAGCCGCCCGCATCTTCGGCAAGGGCCGGCTGAAATGCTTCCTCAGCGTCTCGATGCCGGCGATCCGGCACGCGATCGGGTCCGCCTCCCTGCTCTGCATCATCTCATCGTTCGGGCTCTATTCGATCCCGGCGCTGCTCGGCACGGCCGCGCGAATCGACGTGCTGTCCGTCTATATTTACCGCCTGCTCAACGCCGCCTACCCGCCCAAGATCGGTCAGGCGGTGGTGCTCGGCGTGCTGCTGATCGTCACCATCGGTCTTCTGTGGCTGGCGCAGCGCCGCATCGCGGCCAGCACTGGCCATGCGCAGATCGGCGGCATGGGCATCCGGCCGAACCGCATCGCGCTCGGCGCGTGGCGGTGGCCGGCGCGCATCATGCTGCTTCTGTATGTGGCGCTGACCTCGATCCTGCCGCTGCTGGCGTTGTTCGTTGTGTCGCTGCAGCAGTTCTGGCGGCCTCTCGTGCGGCTCGACCAGTTGTCGTTCGAGAACTTCTTCGAATTCTGGTCCACCGCGCAGTCGCGCGCCGCCATCGTCAACTCCTCGCTGCTCGCAGTGTTGACGACGACCTGTGTGGTGCTGATCGCGGGCGTGCTGGCGATCGTCGGCAAGAACGTCGGTGGCAAATGGGAGAAGTGGCTCGGGGTCCTGACCAAGACGCCCTCCGCCATTCCCCACATCGTGTTCGCCGTCGGAGTACTGGTGACCTTCGGCTTCGCGCCGTTTTTCCTGAACGGCACGTGGTTCATCATTTTCCTCTGCTACGTCGCGGTTTTCCTGCCGCAGGCGTCGATCGCCGCTGAAGCTGCCGTGCAGCAGGTCGGCGGCCAGCTCGTCGAAGCCTCGCGAATCTTCGGCGCGCGTCCGGGCCGGACGTTCTGGACCGTGCAACTGCCGCTGATCCTGCCCGGACTCGCGGCAGGCTGGGCGCTGATCTTCACGCTGGTGGTGGGCGAGTTGAACGCAGCCGCCATTCTGGCCGGTCCGCGCAATCCGGTGATCGGCTATCTGATCCTGTCGTTGTTCGACAACGGCACCTATTCGCAGCTGGCGGCGCTCGGCAGCATCATTGGCGTCGTGTCTGGCATAACGGTGTTCGCCGCGCTGATGTTCGCGCGCCCGCGCTTCTCCAGCTCGGGCGGCGGTGGAGGCGATTGAGCGAAAGACATCTCGGCAGTTGGCGCGGCGTGAAATTCGCGCCATGATGCGCCGGAAGGAATTCACGAGGGAGTTGAAATGTCCGATCTACGTTACGAGGCGCCCGGAACGGTCGCCGACGCCGTCAAGCTGCTCGCCGCATCGGGAGGCCCGACGAAGATTCTCGCCGGCGGCACCGACGTCATCGTTCAGATGGAAACCGATCTGATCGAGCCGGAGCTGCTCGTCGACATCAAGCGCATTCCGGGTCTCGGACAGATTACGAGCGAAAACGGCGGCTTCCGCTTCGGCAGCGCAGTCAGCGCCATGCAGATGATGGAACATCCGGCGTTCTGCGCCACCTGGCCGGGAATCATCGACGGCGTGAAACTGATCGGCTCGGTTCAGGTGAAGGGCCGCGCCACCGTCGCCGGCAATCTGTGCAACGCTTCCCCCGGCGCCGACAGCGTGCCGCCAATGATCACCGCCGGCGCGATCGCCCATGTCGTCGGCCCGAACGGCGCGCGTGATGTGCCGGTCGAGCAGATCCCGGTCGGTCCGGGCAAGACCTCGCTGGGCAAGGGCGAGTTCATCGAATCGTTCTCGCTGCCGGCGCGGCCGAAAAATTCGGGCGGTGCCTATCTGCGCTTTACGCCGCGCACCGAGATGGACATCGCGGTCGTCGGCGTCGCCATCAACCTGACGCTCGACGCCAGCGGCGTCTGCACCGCCGCCAAAGTGGCGCTCGGCGCCGTCGGCCCGACCGTCATCGTGTCGAAGGAATGCGCCGACGCACTGATCGGCACGAAAGTCGACGACGCTGCGCTCGACAAGCTGGCCGCCGCCGCCAGCGCCGCCTGCCGTCCCATCGACGACAAGCGCGGCACGAAGGAATTCCGCGTCAAGGTCGCCAGCGTGCTGGCGAAACGGGTTGGACAATTGGCCCTCGAACGGGCGAGGCACATAGCATGAAGAAGCACCACGTCACCACGACCGTCAACGGCGACGAATACGAGTTCCTCTGCGAACCGCAGCAGAGCCTGCTCGACATCCTGCGCGACGAACTCATGCTCACGGGCACCAAGGAAGGCTGCGCAACCGGCGACTGCGGCGCCTGCAGCGTCATGGTCGATGGCCGCCTCGTGTGCTCATGCCTCGTGCTCGCAGTCGAGACCGAAGGCAAAAAGATCGACACGATCGAGGGCATGGCCAGCGACGATGAACTGCATCCGTTGCAGCGCAATTTCCTCGAACTGAACGGCCTTCAGTGCGGCATCTGCACGCCCGGCATTCTGATCGCCGCGCGCGCCCTGCTCGAACGCAATCCCGACCCGTCCGAAACCGAAGTCCGTTACTGGCTCGCCGGCAATCTCTGCCGCTGCACCGGCTACGACAAGGTGATCCGCTCGGTTCTTGCCGCCGCCAAGGAAATGAGGGGAGCCTGATCCATGACGACCATTCTCG
>CANJEY010000386.1 GCA_947472615.1 Beijerinckiaceae bacterium | reverse complement strand
TCGATCACGGCGATCGAGTCGTCTCCAATCAGTGCGACGACGGACTCGGCAAGCGCCATGCTGGATGTGAAAAGGCAAGCAGCCGAAGCCAAGCTTGCGAGGACAATTTTTGACATTGTAGCCATCCCTGAACACCGACGACGATACGTCGGTCCAGTAGTACGATCCTCGATCCGACAAGTTGCATGGCCTCGGATTTGTGATCGACGCAAGCTGACCAGCCGTTAGGTAACGCCCTCAGGCCGGCAGCAGTCACCGCACTGATCGCGGTCGCACTCCGTGACTTTGTGCGTCAACTAAACAGCGCTCGCGCCCCACATCGGCGCATAGCCCCGCCGCAATGCCTCCACGCTCGAGGATGGAGTCAGCACTTGGACCCGCCCACCGGGGCGCGGCAGCGGCGGGCCGTAGCCGTCGAACGACCATGGCAGCAGCGCGTCGCCGCGCACCGCGTAACAAGAGTCAAATTCGGCGATCATCGTCCCGTCCGGCAGATCGGCGAGCGGCGCGACATAAGTGCGCTTGCGGCCGTGATCGAGACGCTCCGCGTGCAGAACCGCGTCGATCTCATCGGCGGTCATCATCGCGCCGTTCGCTTCGCCGAACAGGCGCGCGAAACGCCCCGCGTCCTCGCGCCGGCATTCGAAGCAGGGGCGATGCCCGGCCGCCAGCGCCGTCGGCTCGTCGAGGAAGAACAATTCGGTATAGCCCGCGCCCCAAACGTCGCGCCTGCGGCCTTTGAAGTCGCAGAGGCAGGCTATCCAACGGCGCGATGCGTAGTTGCGACCGCCCAGCGTCCGATCAGGCCTGTGGATTCGCCCGCCACGATTGCCCATCAGCAGGCCGCGCGCGGGCGTAGCGTGAAGATGTCCGAACGGGTCGACGCGATTTTGCAGCGGCCGCACGGGGCGGTCAGCGCACCGCCAGCGCCCGGTCGGCGAGCGCCTGCATGACGGCGGGCGCATCGTAACCGTAAACGTCGTCGCGGAAATGCGGCACGCCGTCAGAGCTCACCCAGCCGGTCATGTAGGTCCAGATCACCGGCACCGGGCGCGCCAGCCTGATGTCGGTGCGCTCCTTGGTGGCGACCTTGGCGAGCATGCCGGCCTTGTCCCACGCGCCGGACGCGCCTCCGGTGCCTTCCAGCAGCCATTGGGCGAAATCGAATACGCCCGCGACCCGCACGCAGCCATGCGACAGGAAGCGATAGTCCGCACCGAAATAGCGCTTCGACGGCGTGTCGTGCATGTAGACGGACTGGCTGTTGGGCATGTTGATGCGGATGTTGCCGAGCGAATTGCCGTTGCCGGAATCCTGCCGCAGCGTGTAGTTCACCGCGCTGTTCGTCGACCAGTTGATGCTGCGCGGATCGACTTCCGCGCCCTTGGAATCGAGCATGCGGATCTTGGCGCGGCTGAGATAGCCGGGATCCTTGCGCATCTTCGGGATGATCTCGTTCTTGATGATCGAGGTCGGCACCGTCCAGGTCGGATTGAGGTTGATCGCCTGCACGCGGGCGGTCACTTCCGGCGAGCGGTGCGTCACATCCCCGACGACCGACACATAGCGATGCGCGACGCGGCCGTTCTCCACTGCCTCGACGACCGCGGAGGGAATGTTCACCACCACATAGCGCTCGCCGAAGGTGAAATTATAGGCCGCTGCACGCTGCGCGCTGGCGGCGAGCTGACGCGCCCGCAAGTCCGCCGGCACGTTGATGGCCTTCAGGGTCGCGCCGGCGACAATTCCGGTCTGGCGCAGGCCCATGCGGTTCTGGAAACGCTTCACCGCGACCGTCAGGCTCTCGTCCCAGTTTTCGCCGAGGCCCAGATTGCTTTCGAGATCGCCCTCGATGGCGAGGCGCTGGCGTAGCGCCGACACATCCTTGCCGCGCGCTCCCGGGCGCAGGCCGCCCGCCACCTGCGGCCACCCGCCGGCGAGCACGATGTTGGCGTAGCGGTCGGCGGCGTCCTGCGTCGCCTGATAGGTTTCAGGTCCGAAGGTCGGCGCGGGATCTCTGGACAGCGCGGTTTCGCCCGGCTTGGGGGCGGCCGCGACGGGCTTGGGCTTCGGCTTCGCGGGAGCCGCGACGGGCGCCCCATCGGGGCCGGGAGCCGGCGCGGGCTCAGCCTGCGTGACGGCAGGAGCCGCCGGGACAACGGGCGCGGCGGCGGGCGCAACCTGCGCGGCGGGCGGGGTGCGGATCAGCGGCCCTGCGGGGGCGATAGTGCGGCGCGCCGACAAATCGGCCGGTGACGGCACGACCGGGATCAACGGCGCGGCGGCGGGCGCGGGCGTCATGTAGGTCTGCGGAGAGGGCGGCGAATAGACGGTCTGGTTCTGCGCGAACGCGCCCGTCAGCAGCGCCATGTGGCTGATGGCCGAAAGGCCCAGAAACTTGCGAACGCCATGCATGAACGCAACTCACTTTCGGCACGACGCCGCAGGATGGACGATAGGACTCTATGCTTAACAGCCTGTTTCAGGATCGTGGCGAAATTCGCCCCAATCGGGACTGTTCACCAAGTCTTGACCATTAACCTTTCGGGGACGCTTCCGCCACAACCACCACGTGCAGCCTGCGCGGGCCGTGCGCGCCGAGCAGCAGGGTCTGCTCGATGTCGGCGGAACGCGACGGACCGGTGATCAGGTTCACCACGCGCGGCGCGAGTCCCGGCCCGAACCGCGCACGCAGCCGCTTCCAAACCGATTCCATGTCCGGTTCGAGATCGCCTGCATCGAGCACCACGATGTGATTGTCCGGCAGGAAGTTCAGCGTCGTCGGATTGTCAGGCCCCGAGACCATCGCCAGCGTGCCGGTTTCGGCGACGCCCGCGAAGGCGCAACTCACGGCGTTGAGATCGCTGCCGTCCGAGGGTCCGCGCGAGATGTCGAGAGCGGTCGCGGACCAGTCCATCGCGGCCAGCCGCGGATCTGCCCCCATGCGCAGCGAAGCGGGAAGATTGTTGTCGCGCAGGAACCGCGCGACTTCGGCTGGAACCTCGGCGGCTAAACCGAGGATCGTGACGGTCGCCGACACAAGCTCCGCCTCGCGCCGAAACGTGTCGGTCCGCGCCGCGCCGTCGAGCTGGCCGCGCGCCGGGATGACGCCCGCCTGTCCGCGCCCCAGCCGGTCCGCGACCGCCGCCGCACGCGGGGCCTCACGGCCGGTGACGCCGAGCGAGCGGCGGATGTTGGCGAGGATTTCGTCGCGGGCCGTGCTCATTTCGCCCCTCCCCGCGCGCGCCATTGATCCTGGAACGTCGCGCCCTGCGGGGCAGGCAAGTCGCGATATTTCGTCCAGCCGCCCGCCAGCGGTAGTGATCTGAAATGGCCGCGACGTCGGCCCATAAGAGCCAGCGTCTTCATGGCAAGCGACGTGGCGAAACGATACAGCTTCGGGCGCGTCGCGAAGGCGGCCCATAGTCCCAGCCCGTGGCGCGCGACGGACGGCGTCAGGTTGCGTTCGAATTCGCGTTCGCGCCAGTGCCGCATCATCTTCGGCAGCGGAATGCGCACCGGGCAGGCTTCCTCGCAGCGGCCGCAGAACGTCGACGCGTTAGGCAATTGGCCGCCCTTCTCGACGCCGATCAGCGACGGCGTCAGCACCGCCCCCATCGGGCCGGGATAGACCCAGCCATACGCGTGGCCGCCTACCGCGTGGTAGACGGGGCAATGGTTCATGCACGCGCCGCAGCGGATGCAGCGCAACATGTCCTCGAATTCGCCGCCCAGCATGGCCGAGCGACCGTTGTCGAGCAGCACGACGTGATAATCGCCCGGACCGTCGGGATCGCCCTCACGGCGCGGGCCGGTCGACAGCGTCGTATAGACCGACATGTCCTGCCCGGTGGCGGAACGCGCCAGCACGCGCAACAATTGCGCCGCGTCTTCCAGCGTCGGAACCAGCTTCTCGATCGACGCGATGACGACATGCGTTCCGGGCAGCGTCTGCGACAGGTCGCCATTGCCCTCGTTGGTGACGATGATCGAGGTTCCGGTTTCGGCGATGAGGAAGTTCGCGCCCGTAATCCCCACATCGGCGGCGAGGAACTTCTCACGCAGCACGGCGCGCGCCTCGGTCAGCAATTGCGTCGGCTGCGACAGGTCGCGATCTTTCGGCAGATCCGTATGGACGCGGCGGAAATCCTGCTCGACCTGTTCCTTGTTCAGATGCACGGCCGGCGCGATGATGTGCGACGGCGTCTCGTGACGAAGCTGGATGATGTATTCGCCGAGATCAGTTTCGACCGGCGTCATGCCGGCGGCTTCGATCGCCGCATTGAGGCCGATCTCCTCCGAGATCATCGACTTGCCCTTGGCGATCGTGCGGGCGCCCTTGTCGCGACAGATGCCGACGATGATGTCGCGCGCTTCTTCCGCCGTGCGGGCGAAATGCACATGGCCGCCGGATTCGACGACCTTCTTCTCATAGG
>CANJEY010000385.1 GCA_947472615.1 Beijerinckiaceae bacterium | reverse complement strand
GAAGCCGAGGATCTGGTGCGCTTCTTCGAGTCTGCGCTGAAACGCCGCCGCCGCGGCCGCGTCATCCGGCTTGAGGTCGACGACCGCATGCCCGACCTGTTGCGCCAGTTCGTGGCGCAGCAACTCGACGTCGCGCCCGAGGAGGCCTTCGCGGACGAGGGCATGCTGGCGCTAAATGAAGTGTCGGAGGTGGTGGCGCTCAATCGGCCCGAACTGAAATTCACCCCCTATGCGCCGCGCTTTCCTGAGCGTCTGCGCGAACACGGTGGCGATTGCTTTGCGGCGATCAGCCAGAAGGATCTCGTCGTTCATCATCCATACGAGACGTTCGACGTGGTCGTGCAGTTCCTCAATCAGGCGGCGCGCGATCCGAGCGTCGTGGCTATCAAGCAGACGCTCTATCGCACGTCGTCCGACAGTCCAATCGTGCGCGCGCTGATCGAGGCGGCCGAGGCCGGCAAGTCGGTCACGGCGCTGATCGAACTGAAGGCGCGCTTCGACGAAGAAGCCAACATTCGCTGGGCGCGCGATCTGGAGCGCGCTGGCGCGCAGGTCGTGTTCGGCTTCATCGAACTGAAGACGCACGGCAAGCTGTCGATGGTGGTGCGTCGCGAAGGCGCGAACCTGACCACCTATTGCCATGTCGGCACCGGCAATTATCACCCGGTGACGGCGCGCGTTTACACGGACATCTCGTTCTTCACCGCCGATCCGATGATCAGCCGCGACGTGTCGCGCATCTTCAACTTCATCACGGGTTACGCCGAACCGGTGGGCCTCGAATGCATGGCGGTGTCGCCGATCAATCTGAAGAAACGCCTGTTGCAGCATATCGACGAGGAGATCGCGCACGCCAGGGCCGGCAAGTCCGGCGCGATCTGGGGCAAATGCAACGCGCTCGTCGATCCCGAGATCATCGACGCGCTGTATCGCGCCAGTCAGGCCGGCGTGAACGTCGATCTCGTGGTGCGCGGCATCTGCTGTCTGCGGCCCGGCGTGCCGGGTCTCTCCGACAATATCCGCGTCAAGTCGATCGTCGGGCGCTTCCTCGAACACGCGCGCGTCTATGCGTTCGGCAACGGCCACGGGCTGCCGCACCCCAAGGCGCATGTCTACATTTCGTCGGCTGATCTGATGCCGCGCAATCTCGACCGCCGCGTCGAGGTGATGGCCCCGATCCTCAATCCGACTGTGCACGAGCAGGTTTTGGACCAGATCATGGTGGCGAATCTGATCGACAATCAGCAGAGTTACCGGGTATTGCCCGATGGTTCGAGCGAGCGGATCGTTCCGCGCGCCGGCGAAGAGCCGTTCAACGCTCACAATTACTTCATGACGAATCCGAGCCTCAGCGGCCGGGGAAAGTCGCTGAAGGAGTCGAGCCCGCGAAGCCTCTTCCGTCGTCTGGAGAAGCACTGACTGAATGCCCCCTGAAACCAAAGCCAATTTTGCGCCGGGCCGCATGCCCGGCCTTGAGCCTGTCGCGATCGTCGATATCGGCTCCAACTCCGTTCGTCTCGTGGCCTATGAGGGCCTGACGCGCGCCCCGACGCCCATCTTCAACGACAAGGTGATGGCGGCGCTCGGCAAGGGCGTGGCGACCAGCGGCAAGCTGAACGAAGAGGGCGTGGAACGCGCGCTTGCGGCGCTGCGGCGCTTTCGTGTGCTGTGCGACACGATGCAGATCAAGGACGTGCAGGTGCTGGCGACGGCCGCCGCGCGCGACGCCTCCAATGGCCCCGCGTTTCTGGCCGAGGCCGAACGCGCCATGGGCTGCCGCATCGACCTTCTGTCCGGCAAGCGCGAGGCGGAACTCGCCGCGCTCGGCGTCATGTCGGGCGTCTATCGCCCCGATGGCGTCGTCGGCGATCTCGGCGGCGGCTCTCTCGAATTGAACGACGTCAAGGGAATCCGCATGGGCAAGGGCGTTTCACTGCGCCTTGGCGGCCTGTCGCTGATGGACGTGTCCGGGCGTTCGCCCAAGAAAGCGGCCAAGATCGTCCGCAAGGCGCTGGCCGACGTGCCGCATCTCGATCGCCTGAAGGATCGCACCTTTTACGCCGTCGGCGGCACCTGGCGCGCTCTGGCGAAACTGCACATGCGGCAGCGCGACTATCCGCTGAACGTTATGCACGGCTACGTGATTCCGGCGCGCGACGCCGCCGATTTCGCCCAGCTCGTGGAGCGCGTGAACACCGATGCGCTCGCCAACATCGCGTCCGTCTCCGCCGCGCGCCGGCCGCTGCTGGCCTACGGGGCAGTGGTGTTGGAAGAAATCATCCGCCGCGCAAAACCGAAATCGATCGTGGTCTCCGCGCTCGGCCTGCGCGAAGGACTGCTGTACGAGCGGCTAGATCCGGCTGCGCGAGCGCTCGATCCGCTGATCGAGTCGGCGCGAGAGCTCAATCTGCTGCGGTCTCGGGCGCCGCTGCACGGCGAGGAATTGTGCGACTGGACAGACGATTTCATCCGCTCCACCCATCTCGAGGAAACGCCCGAAGAACGCCGGCTGCGTCACGCAGCCTGTCTGCTCGCCGATATCGGCTGGCGCGCGCATCCCGACTATCGCGGCGAGCAATCGCTGAACATCATCGCCAACGCGGCGTTCGTCGGCATCGACCATCCGGGCCGGGCCTATCTGGCGCTGGCGGCCTCCTACCGGCACATGGACGGCGACGACGATGTGAGCCCGCATGTGCGGACGCTGGCGTCCGCCCGCATGCTTGACAGGGCGCAGATTCTGGGGGCGGCTACGCGCGTCGCCTATGTGATCTCCGCCGCCATGCCACTGGTGCTGCCGCGGACGCCGCTGGTGTGCACCAAGTCCAAGTTGACGCTGACCCTGCCGGGCGAACTCGCCAATCTGGCGAGCGAGCGCCTCACCAGCCGTCTACGTTTCCTGTCGCGTCTGATCGGGCGCGAGCCGGAAATCAGGATCGAGCCGCAGACCCAAACCTCCGCCTGACCGGCGGCCTCGGGAGACCGGAATGGAACAGCCGATGCTGGTCTTCGGGGCCGGCCTGCTGGCGGGCGCGATGAACGCCGCCGCCGGCGGCGGTACGTTCGTGACGATCCCGGCGCTCGTTTTCGCCGGCGTGCCAGCCGTGTCGGCGAACATGACCAGCACGGTGGCGCTGTTTCCGGGCGCATTCGCCAGCGTCTACGCCTATCGCGCCGACTTCCGCGACCTGAATGGCGTCTCGGTGCGGACGCTGCTGCCGGTGAGCCTGATCGGCGGCGTTCTCGGAGCGATCCTGTTGCTGGTGACGCCGTCGCGGGCGTTCGATGTGGCGATCCCATGGCTGCTGCTGATGGGGGTGATCGCCTTCGCGTTCGGCCGGCAGATCGGCGATTTTGTCAGCCGCTATGTAACGCTCGGCCGGCCGGGTCTGCTGACGATGCAGTTTCTGGTGGCGATCTACGGCGGCTATTTCGGCGGCGCGGTCGGCATTCTGATGCTGGCGGTGTGGAGCGTGTTCGGCGTCCACGATCTGCGCGCGACGGCCGGACTACGAACGCTGCTGGTCGGCTCGCTCAACGCCTGCGCGGTGGTGCTGTTCGTCTTTGCCGGCGCGGTGTTCTGGCCGCAGGCGATGGTGATGTTGGCCGGTGGGCTCATCGGCGGCTATTTTGGCGCGCGCGTGGCCCGCACGATCGAGCAGCAGACTCTGCGCATCCTGATCAGCGTGCTGAACGCTGGGATCACGGCGGCCTTCTTCTGGCGGGTGTACGGCTGATTATTCGGCGGCTTCTTCCGCCGCGCCCTCGTCGGCGGCGTCCTGCCCGGGCGCGTCGTGCCATTCCAGCGTCACGACCTTGCCGTTCTCGACTGTGAGCGCGAGGCGTCCGCGCTTCAGTTCGAGCGCCTTGATGCCGAACAATTCCTTGCGCCAGCCCGACAGGGCCGCAACCTTGGCGCGGTCGTCCTGCGCGAGGGCTTCGAGATCGTCGACGGTGGCGATCATCTTGGCGGCGACGCCGTGACGCTCAGCCACCTGACGCAGCAGCACTTTCAGCAGCTCGACCGTCGCGCCGCCGCCGCCATTACGGCGGTCTCGTTCGATCTTCGGCAGCGTCTTGGGATCGCGCGCCAGACCGCGCTCGATGGCGGCCAGAATATCGACGCCGGCCTTCGACCGCTCCATGCCGCGCGGGAAAGCGCGCAGATTGCCGAGCGCATCGGCTGTCCGGGGGGCGGCCAACGCCACCTCGATCATCACGTCATCCTTGAGGATGCGCGAGCGCGGCACGTTCTTGGTCTGCGCCTCGCGTTCGCGCCATGCGCAGACTTCCATGAGGACGCCGAGGTCGCGCGGCTTGCGGGCGCGGCCGCGGAACCGCTCCCAGGCGTTGTCGGGATGCTGCTCGTAGGTGGCGGGCGACGTCAGCGTCGTCATCTCGTCGCCGAGCCAGCCGATCCGGTCGGACTTTTCGAGCTTGGCG
>CANJEY010000384.1 GCA_947472615.1 Beijerinckiaceae bacterium | reverse complement strand
TCGGGGCTGCGCAAGAAGGTCGCGCTGTTCCAGCAACCCGGCTATCTCGAAAATTTCGTCCAGTCGATCTTCGACTCGCTCGAAGGTTTCGCGGGCAAGACGCTGGTGGTCGGCGGCGACGGGCGGTTCTACAATCGCGAGGTGGTGCAGCGCGTGCTGAAGATGGCCGCCGCCAACGGCTTCGGTCGGGTGCTGGTCGGGCGCGGCGGCATCCTGTCGACGCCTGCGGCGTCCCACGTGATCCACAAGCACGGCGCGTTCGGCGGGATCATCCTGTCCGCCAGCCACAATCCGGGCGGGCCGGACGGCGATTTCGGCATCAAGTACAACGCCGGCAATGGCGGTCCCGCGCCGGAGAAGATCACCGACGCGATCTTCGCCCGCAGCAAGACGATTGCGAGCTACAAAATCGTCGATGCGCCCGACGTCAATCTCGACCGGATCGGAACCGCCGTCGTCGGCGACATGAAGGTCGAGGTGATCGACAGCGTCGCCGATTATCAGGCGCTGATGCAGACGCTGTTCGATTTCGATCGCATCCGCCAGATGTTCAAATCCGGCTTCGCGATGAAGTTCGACGCCATGTCGGCCGTCACCGGCCCCTACGGGCACGCCATTCTGGAAGGGGCGCTGGGCGCGCCCGCCGGCACAGTGCTGCACGGCGAACCGCTGCCGGATTTCGGCGGCCATCACCCCGATCCGAATCTCGTCCACGCCAAGCAGATCTACGACCTGGCGATGGGCGCGAATGCGCCCGATTTCTGCGCGGCCTCGGACGGCGACGGCGATCGCAATCTCATCATCGGCCGCGGAATCTTCGTGACGCCGTCCGACTCGCTGGCGCTGCTCGCCGGCAATGCGCAGCTCGCGCCGGGCTACGCGAAGGGCCTTGCGGGCATTGCGCGTTCGATGCCGACCAGCGGCGCGGCGGATCGCGTCGCGGCGAAACTCGGCATCGGCATGTACGAGACCCCGACCGGCTGGAAGTTCTTCGGCAACCTGCTCGACGCCGGGCTGGTGACGCTTTGCGGCGAAGAAAGCGCCGGCACCGGCTCGAACCATGTGCGCGAAAAGGACGGCCTCTGGGCCGTGCTGCTGTGGCTGAACATTCTGGCGGCGCGCAAGCAGAGCGTGAAGGACATCGTCGCCGAGCATTGGGCGACCTACGGCCGCAATTATTATTCTCGTCACGACTTCGAGGAGGTCGACTCCGACGGCGCCAATGCGCTGATGAAGGCGCTGCGCGATGCGCTGCCCACGCTTGCGGGCAAGAAATTCGGCTCGCTCGAAATCGCCAGGGCGGACGATTTCGCCTATCACGATCCGGTCGACGGATCGGACTCGCTGAAGCAGGGCGTCCGCATCCTGTTCCCGGACGGATCGCGCGTCGTCTATCGTCTCTCCGGCACCGGCACGGTCGGGGCGACGCTGCGCGTCTACATCGAGCGCTTCGAGGGCGATGCGTCGCGCCACGACATCGAGACGCAGCAGGCGCTCGGCGACATGGTGTCCTTCTCGCGCGATCTCGCCCGCATCGAGCATTTCACGCAGCGCGCGGAGCCGAGCGTCATCACCTGATCGTCAGGCGAGGCCGCCGGCGCGTTCGATGAATTTGGCGATCGTGTCGAGGCCTTCGCCGGTCTTCATGTTGGTGAACACGAAAGGCCGGTCGCGGCGCTGCGCCCTGGCGTCGCGATCCATCACCTCGAGCGACGCGCCCACATGCGGCGCGAGGTCGATCTTGTTGATCACCAGCAGGTCGGAGCGCGTGATGCCCGGACCGCCCTTGCGGGGAATTTTCTCGCCTCCGGACACGTCGATCACATAGATGGTGATGTCGGCGAGTTCCGGCGAAAATGTCGCCGCGAGATTGTCGCCGCCCGATTCCACCAGCACCAGATCGAGCGTCGGGAAACGCTTGTTCATCTGCGCGATGGCGGCGAGATTGATCGAGGCGTCCTCGCGGATCGCCGTATGCGGACAGCCGCCTGTTTCGACGCCCATGATGCGCTCGGGCGGCAGCGCGCCGGCTTCCGTCAGGATGCGGGCGTCTTCCTTGGTGAAGATATCGTTGGTGATCGCCGCGATGTCGTAGACGTCGCGGAAGCGCTTGCACAATTGTTCCATCAGCGCGGTCTTACCGGAGCCCACCGGCCCGCCGACGCCGACGCGAAAAGGTCCGTTGCCTGAAGCGTTCATGAGCGGAACAACCTCGAATATTGCGTTTCGTGTTTCATCGACGCGATGTCGGCGCGAAGCGCCGCGCCGCCGAGATCGTCGAGCGTGGACGAGGACGCGAACGCCGCGCAGGCGCGAATGTCGGGCATCAGCGCCGCCAGCACGCGCTGACAATCGGTCTGTCCGATGGGGCCGAGGCGCAGCGTCGCCGACGCCAGATTGCTGACGAAGGCGAGCAGCCAGGCTTCAAGCGTCGGGCCGAGCGCCAGCCCATGTTCGGCCGCCGCAATTCCGAGCGCGACGGGATAGGCCACGTCCGGCGCTTGTGCCGCGAGTTGCGCCAGCAGTGGACTTGGCCACGCGTCGCGCATCGCCAGCACGAACGCGTTGCCCTGTGCCGTAGTCTCCAGATGACGTTCGCGCGATGGCGACAGGGCCAGCGCCAGCGCGTTGATGTCGGCCAGCGCCGCGATGTCCACCGCTTCAGCGGCGCGCCATGCGGCGGCGGTGAGCACAGCGTCGTTGCGGGCCGACCCGTGATTCAGGAGGTCTGAAATCCAGTCGCGCAGCGTGGCGGCGTCATGAATGTCGCGGACCTCGACGGCCCATTCGACGCCGTGACTATAGGCGAACGCGCCCACCGGAAACGCCGGAGACAGCCAGATGAAAAGCGGCAGCTCTGGCAGGGCGGGCGCATCGCTCAATGCTTGTGGCCCTTGTGGTCGTGATGATCGTGACCCTTGTGGTCATGCGCCTTGTGATCGTGATCGTCGTGATCGCAATTCTCGTCATGCACATGGCCCTCGTGGCCATGCGCCGCATGGGCCGTGTGATCGTGCTTGTGGTCGCCGTGCTTGTGATCTTCGTGATCGCAATTCTCGTCGTGCACATGTCCTTCATGGCCGTGCGGCGCATGCGCCTTGTGATCATGCTTGTCATGATCGTGTCCATGATGATCGTGGCCGTGATGGTCGTGGCCCTTGTGCTTCTTCTCTTCCTTCTTCTCGTAAGCGCCGCCATCGGGTTCGAATGGCGCATCGATATGGGCGATCTTCGCGCCCAGCCCGCGCGCCATGTCCTCAATCACGTGATCGCGGCGGATGCGGATGCGGTTCGACATGATCTGCGCGGTGATATGACGATTGCCGAGGTGATAGGCGACTTCCGCCAGTTCCTGCGGATCGCCGCAGCGGAGTTCAGCAAGTTCCTCGGGCGCCGCGACGATCTCGACGAGCTTGCCGTCGTCGAGCACCAGTGCGTCGCCATTGCGCAGCACGACCGCGTCCGGCAGGTCGAGCATGAATTCGGTGCCGCGCACGCCCGTCATGGCGATGCGGCGGCGATAGCGGCCCTCGTAATCGAGAATGATCGTATCCGCGGCCTTTACGTGCCACGCGCCTTTGGGGCTGATGAAACTTGCCTTGATCATGTCTGTGTCCCGTCCGGTTGGGTCCGTCACTGACTGGCCTCTAGCACAGGGCCAGCAGCGAGGCGAGACGGCCCCGGCTGGCGCTCAGAACATGAAATAGCGCTGCGCCATCGGCAGCACAGTCGCGGGTTCGCAGGTCAGCAGCACGCCGTCGGCCTTCACCTCGTAGGTCTCGGGATCGACGTCGATCTTCGGCGTCGCACCATTGTGGATCATGCTGGCCTTGCCGATGCCGCCGCGCGTGTTCTGCACGGCGACGAGCGGCTTCGCGACGCGCAAAGCCGCCGCGAGGCCACGGTCGATGGAAAGTTGCGACACGAAGGTCATCGAGGTGGCGGCGATGGCGCGGCCATAGGCGCCGAACATCGGCCGGTAATGCACCGGCTGCGGCGTCGGGATTGAGGCGTTGGGATCGCCCATCGGGGCGGCGGCGATCATGCCGCCCTTGATGATGAGATCAGGCTTCACGCCGAAGAAGGCGGGCGTCCACAGCACCAGATCGGCCAGCTTGCCGGGCTCCACCGAGCCGATGTGCTTCGACACGCCGTGCGCAATCGCCGGGTTGATGGTGTATTTCGCCACGTAGCGCCTGGCGCGGGCGTTGTCGTTGTCTCCCTTTTCCTCGGGTAGCGCGCCGCGCTGGCGCTTCATTTTGTCAGCCGTCTGCCAGGTGCGGATGACCACCTCGCCGACGCGGCCCATGGCCTGCGAATCTGACGACATCATCGAGAGCGCGCCGAGATCGTGCAGAATGTCTTCGGCGGCGATCGTCTCTTTTCTGATGCGGCTTTCGGCGAACGCCAGATCCTCGGGGATCGAGCCGTCGAGATGGTGGCAGACCATCAGCATGTCGAGATGTTCGTCGAGCGTGTTGCGCGTGA
>CANJEY010000383.1 GCA_947472615.1 Beijerinckiaceae bacterium | reverse complement strand
GCGCGGGCGCTGGGCCGCGTCTCGCCCGATGCGCTGCGGCTGGCAGAGGCGTTCTGGCCCGGCCCGCTGACCCTGGTAGTTCCGGCGGCGGCGGATTGTCCCGTGTCGGCTCTGGCGCGCGCCGGACTCGACTCGCTGGCGATCCGGAATCCGGCGCATCCGGTGGCGTTGAGATTGCTGCGCGCATTTGGTCGGCCTGTGGCGGCCCCGTCAGCCAATCGCTCGGGCCGCGTCAGTCCGACGACGGCGGCGCATGTGGCGCAGGATCTCGATGGCCGGGTCGATCTCATCCTCGATGACGGACCGGCGCGCGTGGGTGTGGAATCGACCATCGTGTCGTGCCTCGACGGTATGGTACGCATCCTGCGGCCGGGCGGCGTGGCACGCGCCGCGATCGAAGCCGCGCTGGGGCGAATGATCGAGATTGCTGCTGTCGTCGATGCAGGCGAGAATGCTCCGCTCGCTCCCGGAATGCTGGCTTCGCATTATGCGCCTCTTGCTTTGGTTCGGTTGAATGCGGTGAGCGTGCTGGCAGGCGAGGCCGCGCTGGATTTCGGCACGCAGATGCCGGGCGATGCGGTTGCGCGTCTCAATCTGTCGGCGAGCGCCGATCCGGTGGAGGCCGCGGCCAATCTGTTCGGCCATCTGCGGGCGCTCGACGCGAGCGGCGCTGCTTCTATCGCGGTTGCGCCGATTCCCGATCTGGGTTTGGGAGAAGCCATCAACGATCGCCTCCGGCGGGCCGCCGCGCCGCGCTGATCACATCCGGACCGCGACGGCCGCGCCGCATTCGGAATTGCGTTCGCGCAGCGCTGCGAGCGACAGCATGTGCAGCGTCGACGGATAATAGTGCGAGAAGTCGACCTTCTGCAGGGACGCCGGGAACGCTTCGCCATAAACGGCGCACCGCGTAAGGGCCACGACGGCGCGGTAGGACGAATCCCAGAAATTCTCCACCTTGCGATCGTTGATGACATCGACCACGACCGGCCGCAGATCCTGCTGATCCTTCCAACGCTCGCCGAAGATCGCCAGCGCTTCGCTGTCGCGGCTCTGCGACCACGCGAGATAAAGCGGAATGCGAATGGCGTCGTAGCCGAAATAGGCGGGCTTGAAGTGCGCGGCGGCGGGTTTGTTGGCCGCGAGCGAAACCCAGTCGGACGGCAGGCCGGCCTTGCCGATGCGCGAGCGCTTGATGATCTCGACGCTGCTCGAGCGCAGTGACGCCCAGTCGATTTCCGGCGCGATGCGCGCCAGTTCGTCGAACGCAGGCAGCACCGAATAGGACAGGTTCACCACCGGTCCGTCCTTCATGCTGTTTTCGTCGAAGCCGTTCGCGCCGGGCGGCAGGATGTAGCCGTAAGCCGGCGAATAGCGAACGAGCTGCGCGACCGCGAACGCGATCTGCCGCGCGTCTTCGGCATGGCCGGCGAGATTCCACTTGCGGGCGGCGCGCGCCAGCGCCCACGCTATCAGAAGGTCGCCGTCGGTGGCGTTGTTCCGATCGGTCACGCCCTGTTCGGGACGCCAGCGCCAGGCGGCGAGATTATCGCCGCGCACGAACAGGTTCTCGGCGGTCCATCCCCACATCCGCTCGAAAGTCGCGCGATCGTCGTTCAGCACCGCGAGCAACATGCCGTAGCCCTGACCCTCGCTGTGGCTGATGCGGCCGTTGTCAATGTCCTGCAGGCGGCCGTCGGCGAGGATGAATCGTTCCTTGTATTTTTGCCAAAGATTGGCGGCGCTCGGCGCTTCCTGCGTCACCTGAGGGCCGGCGAGCGCGGCCACCTGACGGGGAGCGACTGTCTGGGCGGAGACCGGTGAGCCGCCGCACACGAAGGCTGCGACCGCGACGACTGGCAGGACGAACTGACGAAGATCAATACGCATGGTACGAACTCCTGAGTCTCGGCCTGCGCGGGTCTCTCCCTTTCCGTGAAGCGCCGATTTGATGGTCAAAAACTAGCGCACAAACGCACAGAGCGATGTGTGACTTCGCACTTGTCTTTGTGGCTCAATGATAAATTGAAACCGACTCGCGACCGAATCAACTTGATCGGCTTTAAAAGCTGGACTTAAACGACGTTGTCCCGCCGATGACCGCGTATTTGTTCCCGGCAAAGGCGTGAAGCGCCCCGATGTTTGATCAATGCTACGGAGCGTCGGGTGGATGTTGCGCTCGCGCGTCGACGTCTCGCGTAAACTCTCCCGTCGGCGCGGCGCGTTGCCAATCGGCCCGCGAGTCACTAGCTTGCGAGAATGCAAGCTGACTGGTCGCCTGTCGGGGCGGGGTAGTTCGCGTGGCCAATGCCGTCTCGTGGGATGAATTCCGGCTGGTGAAGGCAATTGCAGATTCGCGTTCGCTTGTCGGCGCGGCGGAAGCGCTGGGACTCAATCATTCGACCGTGTTCCGCCGCCTCGGCGCGCTGGAAGACGCGATGGGCACGCGGCTGTTCGAGCGCTCGCGTCTCGGCTATGCGCCCACGGCGGCGGGAGAGGAAATGATCGCGCTCGCCGGCCGCATGGCGCAGGACATCATTGAATTCGAGCGCACTGTCGCGGGACGCGACGTGAAGCCCGCGGGCGAATTGCGCATCACCACGAACGATACGTTTCTGGCGCATTTCGTTGCGCCCGTGCTGGCGAGTTTCGGCGCGGCCTATCCGGACATCCGCCTCGACGTGATCGTCGCCAACACGACGCTCAATCTGTCGAAGCGCGACGCGGACGTTGCGATCAGCGCCACGGTCGATCCGCCCGAAACGTTGGTCGGCCGCCGCATCGCGGATGTGAACTGGGCGCGTTATGCGCCCGCCATCTGGTTCGAGGGCGGCCGTGAGCCCGATCTCGACGCCGCGCACTGGATCGGCTTCGGCGATGCGCTGAGCGGCGTGCGCGTCGGCCGATGGATTGCGCAGAACATAGCGGTGGACCGCGTGCGCTGCCGGGTCGATTCCATTCTGGGAATCGCCAAGGCCATCGCGGCCGGTATCGGGGTCAGCGCGTTGCCATGCTTCATTGGCGACAACACGAAAGGCCTCACGCGCGTCGGCGACCGCCTGCCGTTCTTCGGCGATGGCATCTGGCTGCTGACGCATCCGGACCTGCGCAACTCGGCCCGCGTGCGCGCCTTCATGGATCACGCCGGAGCGGAACTGGCGAAGTGCCGCAAACTGCTGGAAGGCGAGTGAGCATACAGGAGCAACGCTGATCGCATTGTCTTACGCACTGGCCCAAGTTCGCCGCCTGTGCGACAAGCCCGCCATCGAAACCACCGGAGCCCATTCCATGACCGATGTGCGCGACAGCAATGGAACGATCCTGAAGGATGGCGACGGCGTTACGCTGGTCAAGGATCTCAAGGTGAAGGGTACGTCGGTGACGCTGAAGCGAGGCACGCTGATCAAGAACATCCGGCTCACCGACGATCCGGCCGAGATCGAGTGCAACGCCGAGAAGGTGAAGGGGCTCGTGCTGCGGACCGAGTTTCTGAAGAAGGCCTGAGAGCGCGGTGGATTGCCGGCGGGACAGTCGCGCCTGCGGGGAATTTGCAGCGCTCCCCTGTCTTGTTCGGGCCGGCGCGTCTATTCTGTGGTTTCATTGAAACACAGAGTTATTGCGACCCATGGCCAAAGCAACGACGCCCCCGCCGAAGAATTACAAGGGCGTCATGGTGTCGAGCACCTTCACGGATATGAAGGAACATCGGCAGAAGGCCATCGAGGCTATCGAAAAGCTCGGCTACAAAGCCATTGTCATGGAAAGTAGTGGCGCAAATGCAAGCGTGAACGTCCTCAAGGCTTCGCTTAAAATGGTGATTGATTGTGTGGCGTGCGTGAGCGTCATCAGTCGAAAATATGGGCAGGTTCCCGAGTCGCCTGAATTGAATCCTGACGGACTGTCGATCACCGAGCTCGAATTTAATCAGGCCTTGCGGCTCAAGCGCCCCATTCTGCTGTTCGTGATGAGTGAAAAACACCCCGTCACGGAAGCCGATATCGAATTGGACCCCGGTAATCGACTTAAACTCGAAGCCTTCAGGAAAAGAGCCAAGAAGGAAAGCGAAGATAGTAAACTCCATCGAATCTACGAGGTTTTTGATAGCCGAGACGACTTCGCGCAACGGGCGGCGATAGCGCTTGGAAACTTGAAAGATGAGCTCAACAATCAGGTTGCGCGGCCGAAGGCGCGAATCCGCAAATTAAAAGTTGCAAAGTCGCCCAAGCCCTACCCGACGCCAGAGCCCACGTCCGCGCCCGTCATTGCGACGAAGAAAATCGCCACCCCGCCGGCCCTCGAGGCCCAGCCCGATTATCTGGGTTCGCATGATTTCGTCGGGCGCGCGGCCGAACTCGATACGCTCGACGACTGGTGCGCCGCCGCCGATCCCAAACCCATGCTGTTGTTTGAGGCGATGGGCGGTTCGGGCAAGAGCATGTTGACGTGGCATTGGCTCAACCACCCCGCGACGAAGCGGCGCCCCAACTGGGCCGGGCGCTT
>CANJEY010000382.1 GCA_947472615.1 Beijerinckiaceae bacterium | reverse complement strand
TGGCGACCGCTGCGGCGTGGTCGACAATCACGGCGAGGAAATCTTCGCCGACAAGATCGGCGTCATGCTGGCGCGCGACCTGTCGAAGCTCTATCCGGGCGCGCAATTTGTGGTGGATGTGAAGTCCACCGGCCTGTTCTCGTCCGATCCGGCCCTGCAGGCGCAGGGCGTGAAGACCGATTATTACAAGACCGGCCATTCCTACATCAAGCGCCGGGTCAGCGACCTGAAGGCGCTGGCGGGCTTCGAGAAATCCGGCCACTTCTTCTTCAACACGCCGATCGGGCGCGGCTACGACGACGGCCTGCTCACCGCGATCCATGTGCTGGAAATGCTCGACCGCAATCCCGGAAAGTCGATGGCGGACCTCTACGCCGCGCTGCCGAAGACCTGGGGCTCGCCCACCATGTCGCCCCATTGCGGCGACGAGGTAAAATACGGCGTCGTCGACAAGGTGATCGCGCATTTCGAGGCCATGCACCGCAACGGCGAGAGCCTGATCGGCCAGAAGATCATCGACGTGGTCACCGTCAACGGCGTCCGCGTCACGGTGGCGGACGGCACCTGGGGGCTCGTGCGCGCCTCGTCGAACAAGCCGGAACTGGTCGTGGTGGTCGAGAGCCCGGCGGCGGAAGCCCATATGCGGGCTATGTTCCACGCGGTCGACGCCGTCATCCGACAGCATCCGGAAGTCGGCGCCTACAACCAGACGATCTGACGAGAAGGCGCGCGCCGCGCCGCATGGACAATGGCCGAGAGGGGGGCTTATAAGGCCCGCGTTCAGCCATTTCAGGATTTACCCGATGTCCGACGCCGATCAAGCCGCTTTCGCCCGGCAGCGCCAGGCGATGGTCGATTGCCAGTTGCGAACGTTCGACGTGACGGATCAGCTGGTTCTGGCGCGCATGAACCACGTGCCGCGTGAGATGTTCGTCGCCCCGGCGCAACAGCAGCTCGCCTATTCGGACGCGGCCCTGTCGGTTCCGGGCGCCGCCGGTCCCCGCGCGCTGCTGCTGCCGATGGCGCTTGCCCGCCTGTTGCAGGATCTGCTCATCGAGCCCGGCGATCACGTGCTCGATGTGGGCGGCGGCCTCGGCTATTCGGCTGCCGTGATCGCCGGCCTCGCCGGCAGTGTCGTAGCGCTCGAATCCGACCCCGCCTTTTCGGCCGCCGCCAAAGCCGCTTTCGCCGCCGGCGGGCTCTCCAATGCGGAAGCCGTCACCGGCTCACTGTCGGCCGGCTGTGCCGCCAAGGCTCCGTTCGATGTGATTCTTGTCAACGGCGCGGTCGAAACCGGCCTCGACGCGCTGCTGGCGCAACTCGCCGACGGCGGCCGGCTCGCGTGCATCGAGGTCGCGGATCGCACCGCGCAGGCCGCGGCCGGACGTGCGGTGATCTACGAGAAGTCGGGGACCGAACATGGTCGCCGCACCCTGTTTCCGGCCAATGCGCCGCGCCTGCCAGAGTTCACCCGCGCGCCGGCTTTTGCCTTCTGATTCAGGCGCTTCGGCGGAGGTCGCATCGGGTGTCGCATTTTTGCGGCATGGATCGACAATTCTGTGCGAAAGCCCGGAACACGGGTTCAATTTCCTAACAAATCGTTAAACTGGCGCGACCGCTGCTTGGCCGAATCGCCGGGCGGCGTTTGGACGTAACCGGTTGCGGGGTTGTGTGATGGGGAAGTCGAGCGCGAGTCATCGCGCACGCAGCGTCGCTTACTGGTTGCCCCGCGCCTCGTCGCGGGGCGCGGCGGTGGCGATTTCAGCCGCTCTGGCAATGTCTTTTCTGGCAGGCGAAGTCCGCGCCGAAACGATTTCCGGTGCGCTGGCGCGCGCCTACATGGGAAGCCCGGACCTGAATCAGCAGCGCGCCGCTACGCGCGCCATCGACGAAAACCTTCCGAAAGCGACGGCCGGCTTTCGCCCCACGGTCACCGCGACCGGCAACGCTGGCGCCGTATTTCAAAGTACGCGCCGCCCACTCACGCTTCCGAGCAATACGCATACCGATCCCTACGGCTGGCAGCTTTCCATCGTCCAGAACATTTACAACGGCAATCGCACCGTGAACGGCGTGCGGCAGGCTGATTCGCAGGTGCTGCAGTCGCGCGAAACGCTGCGCCTGTCCGAGCAGACTGTGCTCAACGCCGCCGCCGTCGCGTACATGAACGTGCTGAGCACGACTGCGCAGGAAAATCTCGCCCGCAACAACATCGACGTTCTGACTGTCCAGCTGCGGCAAACCAACGACCGCTTCAAGGTCGGCGAAGTGACGCGCACCGACGTGTCGCAAGCGGAAGCCGCGCTAGCGCTTGGCCAGTCCAACGCTTTCGTGGCGCAATCGAATTTGCAGAACGCACTGGCCGTTTATCGGCAGTTGATCGGCGTCGACGCGAAGAGTCTCGAACCGGCGCGGCCGCTCGAATCGATTGTGCCGAAGTCGCTCGAAGAGGCGACCAAGCTGGCGCTGCGCGAACATCCGCAGGTGCAGGCGGCTCTGCATGCGGCCGACGCGGCGGAACTCGCGGTGAAGATCGCCGAGGGCGCGCTCTATCCGACACTGAACGTCACAGCGTCCAACAACCGTCAGATTGATTTCAGCGGCATTCCGGACAACCGGGTTCTGACGGCGTCCGTCATCGCCAACTTGAGCGTGCCGATTTACGACGGCGGCACCTCGACCTCGACGATCCGCCAGACCAAGGAGCAGTTCGGGCAGGCCCGGCTGCAGGCCGATCTGGCGCGCGATCAGGTGCGCTCAGCCGCAGTGTCGGCGTTCAACACCTGGCAGAATTCGCGGCTGATCATTCAGGCCAATCAGGCGTCAGTGCGCGCCAACGAGATCGCCCTGTCGGGCATCCGCGAGGAAGCCAAGGTCGGCCAGCGCACCACGGCCGACGTGCTGACCGCGCAGCAAAATCTGCTCAACTCGCGTTCGACGCTGATCACCTCGCAGCGCGATCGCGTCGTCGGCTCTTACGCGCTGGTCGGCGCAACCGGCCGCCTGTCCTCGGCGACGCTGGGCCTGAAGGTCGACCGTTACGATCCGACCATTCACTTCGATCAGGTCAAGGACAAGTGGTGGGGCGTCCGGACGCCGGACGGCCGCTGATCTTTCGGTGTGCGCGTGCGACAAGGCTTCTTGCTTTCGCGGGCGCGTTGACTCCATCATCGTAATCAGGCGGCGAATCATCGCAAATCTTGCGCGCAGGCTGCCGGGCCGTCGCGCATGTTCGATCTCGCAGCCGGTCGCAGTTCAATTGAAAGCGCTCGCGCCATGAACATAGCCGCCGCCTCATCGCTCTCGAATCTGAAGCAGGCCGCCGACCGTTCGCACGAGCCGTCGATGGAAGAAATCCTTGCCTCTATCCGGCGCATCATCGCCGAGGACCAACCGGTTCAGCCGAAGGCTGCTGCGCCTGCGCCTGCGCCTGCCCCGGCCCCGGCAGCGTCTGCGCCTCTGGAGTTCCGCCCCGCGCCCCCAGCCCGTCCGGCATCGCCGACTGTCGCCGAACTCGATTCTGCCGTGGAGCGTCTGCGCCGCGCGCTCGAGCCCATCGTCGAGAAGAGCGCGCAGGCCGACGCCGCGCGCGCCAAGGAAGCAGATTCCGTCGTCGTCAAGGCCGAGGCGGCCCCGAAGACAGAAGCTATCTCGTTGACGCCGCCACCTCCGCCGGTCGAGCAGCCGAAAGCCGAGCCTTTCGCTTTTGCCCCAGCGGCCCCGAAGGTCGAGGTCGCTGCCGAACCGGCGAAGTCGGCCGCCCCCGCAGTGCAGATTGAGCCGCCCGCCATGGAAGCTCCTGCGCCTCCGGTCGAGCCTGAGCCTGTCGCGTCCCGGCAATTCTCACCGTTTCCGTCGCTCGAAAAGGCGTTTCCGGGCTCTGCGTCCGTCTTGCAGCGCGTCGCCAGCGATCTTCCGGTCGAGACTGTGCGGCCGGTCGCGCAGTCCGCGTCGGATGCGCTCAGCCGCGCCGAATTGCTGTCGCAGCCCCGCGCGCCTGAACCGGTCGAACTCGCTGATGTGGGGGATCAGGTCGATCCGCTGCTGTCGCCAACCGCCGACGCCAGCGTCGCCTCGTCGTTTCAGGCGCTCGCCACCACCGTGCTGTTTCAGGACAAGAGCATGATGGAAGACATGGCGCGCGAGATGCTGCGGCCAATGCTCAAGCAATGGCTCGACGACAATCTGCCCGTGATGGTCGAGCGGCTGGTCCGTTCCGAGATCGAGCGCGTGGCGCGCGGCGGACGCGGCTGAGGCGTCTGCGGCACTCCTTGCGACATTGACACCCGTCCGGCGCTCGGCTTTCTAGCCGCAGCGCCGCGTTGCGGCATTTTCAATCAACATTCCGGTCGCCGCCCATGATGGACAACAGATTCGATCCCGCCGCCGTGGAAGGCCGCATCGCGGCTGCGTGGGAGCAGGCGGGGGCTTTCCGGGCCGGCCGGCCGGAGCGCGCGGACGCCGAAACCTATTGCATCGTCATCCCGCCGCCGAACGTCACCGG
>CANJEY010000381.1 GCA_947472615.1 Beijerinckiaceae bacterium | reverse complement strand
GCAGTAGCTGTGATGGTTGGCGTCATTGTCCGCCTTGATAGCGATACTATGTGGCTGCTTTCCTTTGGACTGCTGATTGCGCCTCTTGCTTTCCTCGCGTTGATCGCTTTTTCCGGTGTCAAAACGTTTGTCGCTTGGAAACGTGGCGACAGGGCCAGCGGGGCAGGCTATCTGGCAATCGTCGCGATGATCCCACTTTTCGCAATTTTCGGCTGGTGGTCAGCGGATGTTTTCGATGTCCTGCATAAAGGGGCGGAAATCAGATCCGCTATCGAGGCCATGCGCAAAGGTGAGGCAATCAAGGATCAGGCCATTGAGGTCATTTCGATAGACCCTCTCGTCGCGGCGTATAGGATATATATCCCCATACCCTTAGCGCCCGGTCTGACTCAACTGATCGTGATTGACGAAACGGGACGCTTTTTAGAGTTGAGCCGACAAGGGAGGGCGAGGGAACTTGCCGCGACTCCACAAATGGCAAATCGCGCCTATCGTTCTTATTGCCGTCTTCACATCTCGCAGTGGATGGGAACGTATTACGTCGCCAAGCAATATGATGTCGAAGATTGTCATTAGGCGTATCGAACGTTGGTGTGGATTCAGCGCTGAATGGACTTTGATGATCTATATTTGAGTCGGATCAGCGTTGCTGCTATCCTGCTTGAAATACTAGATAAACAGGGGTGGAAATGCGCTTGCGTCAGCATTTGGTTGTAACCGCGTTGCTCACAGCGCTCGCCGTCCCCTTAGCGCACGCGCAGTCGCCCGCCGATTTCTACAAGGGCAAGGATGTCATCCTGATTATCGGCAGCGGCGTCGGGGGCGGCTACGACACTTATTCGCGCGTGGTGGCGCGGCACTGGGGCCGGTTCATTCCGGGCAATCCCAACATCGTCGTGCAGAACATGCCAGGCGCTGGCGGGCTGACGATGCTCAACTACATCGCCAATGTGGCGAAGGGCGACGGCACGGTGGTCGGCTCCGCCTTCGCCAACACGGTGATCGAGCCTGTCTTCGACAAGGGCAGGGCGACGAAATACGATTCCCGCAAGCTGAACTGGATCGGCAGCATCAGCCCGCAGAACATTTCGTGTTTCACCCGGAAGGATAGTCCGGTGAAGACCCTGCAGGATGCGCAGACGAAGGAGGCTATCATCGCCTCGACCGGCAATTCGATCAGTTCGATGACGGCGAACGTGTTCAACACGATGCTCGGCACGAAGTTCAAGATCGTCATGGGCTATTCGACGAGCGAAACCTTTCTGGCGATCGAGCGCGGCGAGGCGGAAGGATCGTGTCATTCGTCAGCGACGCTGATCGTGTCGCATCCCGACTGGATCAAGGACAAGAAGATCAATCCGATCGTGGTGATGAGCACGAAGCCCGATCCGCTGCTGCCCGGCGCGCCGCCCGCCATCGATTTCGTCAAGACCGACGATGATCGCAAGGTGGTGGAGCTGATTATCTCGCAGCTCGCGATGGGTCGGCCCTATGTGGCGCCGTCCGGCGTGCCGGCCGATCGACTCGCCGCGCTGCGCAAGTCGTTCTTCGATACGCTGAAAGACCCGCAATTCGTCGCCGAGGCGACCAAGCAGGAAATGATCATCGATCCCTCCGACCATACGGAAATGGAACAGATGATCGCCCGCACCTATGCGGTCGACGAGCGCATCGTCGCCAAGGCCAAGGCGCTGATCGACGGCGCGCCGCAATAGGCGTCTGCGTTTCGCGCGCGCGCGGCTTGCTGCTAGATTGCGCGCATGACCTCGCCCCAGCGTATCCTTCTCGAACGCATGTTTCGCGCCGCCGTGGCGGCGGCCGATCCGGCCGTTTGCGTTCCGCCACATCTGCCGAAGTCGCCGAAAGGCCGCACGCTCGTCCTCGGGGCCGGCAAGGCGGCGGCCAGCATGGCGCGCGCGGTCGAGCGGCATTGGGACGGGCCGCTCCAAGGTCTGGTAGTGACGCGTTACGGCCATGCGGTCCAGTGCGATCGCATCGAGGTTGTCGAGGCGTCGCATCCGGTGCCGGACGCGGCGGGGCTCGCGGCCGCGCAGCGCATTCTGGATCTGGCGCGCGGCCTTGGGCCGGACGATCTCGCGCTGTGCCTGATTTCCGGCGGCGGCTCGGCGCTGCTCACGCTGCCGGCCGAGGGGCTGACGCTCGGCGACAAGCAGGTGGTCAACGCAGCGTTGTTGAAAAGCGGCGCAAACATCACGGAGATGAATTGCGTTCGCAAGCATCTCTCCGCCATCAAGGGCGGGCGGCTTGCGGTCGCGTGCGGGCCGGCGCGTGTGGTGACGTTGGTGATCTCCGACGTGCCGGGCGACGATCCGTCCGTCATCGCGTCAGGCCCCACTGTCGCGGACATCACGACGTTCGCCGACGCGCGCGACATTCTGCGGCGCTATGGAATCGATGCGCCGCGCGCGGTGATCGAGCATCTCGAACGCGCGGCAGATGAAACACCGAAGCCCGGCGACACGCGGCTGGCGACTTGCGAAACCCGGATGATCGCGACCGCGCTCGGCTCGCTCGATGCGGCGGCGGCCGTCGCGAAGGCGGCCGGATACGTGCCGTTCATTCTGGGCGATTCCATCGAGGGCGAGGCGCGCGATGTGGCGCTGGTGCATGCGGCGATCGCCCGGCACGTCGCCTTGCGGAGCGAGCCTGTGGGCAGGCCGTGCGCCATCCTGTCGGGCGGCGAAACCAGCGTCACCGTGCGCCACAAGGGGCGCGGCGGCCGCAACGCCGAATTCCTGCTGGCGCTGGCGAAGGCGCTCGGCGGCCATGCGGGCGTTCACGCGTTCGCCGGAGACACCGATGGCATCGACGGCACGGAAGATAACGCCGGCGCGTTCATCGGCCCGGACACGCTGGCGCGCGCGGCTGCGCTCGGCCTGAAGGCTGCCGACTATCTCGACCGCAATGACGCCTGTAGTTTCTTCGAGCGGCACGGCGATCTGCTGATCACCGGGCCGACGCTGACCAACGTCAACGATTTTCGCGCCATTCTGGTCGAGTGAATCACAGCCGCCTGATCTCTACCTTGCGGAATTTCACCACGCCCTCGCCGAACTGCAACGAGATGATCCCCGGTCCGAACTTGTCGCTGCGCGTATTGTCGACCGTCTTCACGCCATTGAACGTGACCGAGAACAGCGGTCCTTTCGCGGTGATTTCCAACACGTTCCACTTGCCGCCGCCCTTGACGACCGTGCTGGCCGGCGCGACGTCGACCAACGAAGCTGTGGCGTATTTCGGATCGGGCCGCGCGTCGAACACGTTCACCTCATAGGCGGTGGCGTTGCCGACCTTGGCGGCGTCCTGCCCGCGAATGAAAATGCCGCTGTTGGACGTCGGGTCGATCCAGACTTCGGCGCGCAATTCAAAGTCGCCGTACTTTTCCTTCGACACCAGATGGCTGGTGCCTTTGACGGTCGTGGCCTGCGCCGCGCCGTCGATGAGCTGGATGTCGCCGGGGCCGAGCTTTGTCCAGTTATCGAAATTCTTGCCGTCGAACAACGTCGTCCACCCGGCCGATTGAGCATGGGACAGCGGCGCGCCGGCCACGGCGATCGCCACGACGGCGAGCAGTCCGCAAAAAGCGGTGACAAATTTCATTCGAAGTCCTCCCGGCGATCTTGTTGGACCTTCCGCCAAGAGGCCGAAGGCGCAAACGAGCTTAGCAGACATCGACTGCAAGTCAGCCCGCTTGCCTCGATTCTCCATCGGGCGTAGGCGTCGATCATCTTCCTCCAGCGTCGGAAATTGGATGCAGACCGAGCCCGAGCCCGCTCCCGTTCCCTTGTGGGATATTTTTCGCGTTTTCTTCGGCGTCGGGGCTTCGAGTTTCGGCGGTGGCATCACGGGCTGGATTCATCGCGAGGTCGTTCACAAGCGGCGCTGGATCGCCGACGAAGAAATGCTGGCCGGCATCGCGCTGTCGCAGATCGTGCCGGGCGCGAACGTCACCAACACCTGCGTCTATGTCGGACAACGGTTGCGCGGCCTGCCGGGCGCGCTGGCGGCGCTGTTCGGCCTGCTGGCCGGGCCATTCGTGATGACCATTCTGGTCTACATGGCGTGGGACAGGATTTCGACGATCCCGATCCTGCAGGATGTCGTCGACGGCGTCGCGGCCGCCGCCGTGGGACTCAATCTGCGCATCGGAGTTGTCGGCGCGAGCCAATCCTTCCCGAAGATCGTGCCGATGCTGATCGTCGTCGTCACCTTCGTCTCGGTCGGCGTCTATCAACTGCCGATCCTTCCGGTGATGGCGGTGCTGGCGCCGCTGAGCATCGCGCTCGCCTGGCCGAGGAAAACCGCCGATGCGTGACAACATCTATCTCACGATCATTGCGGTCTTCGCGCCGTTCTCGCTGGTGGCGATCGGCGGCGCGCCGTCGATCTTTGCGCCGTTGCAGAAGGAAACCGTCGATACGCTGCACTGGCTCACAGGGCGGGAGTTCGTCGAAATGTTCGCGGTGGCGAAATTCGCTCCGGGGCCGGG
>CANJEY010000380.1 GCA_947472615.1 Beijerinckiaceae bacterium | reverse complement strand
GTGCTGACCGCCCGCCCCGCCGAAACAATTCAGCGCATAACGGGTGATGTCGTAACCGCGCGCGACGGAAATCTTCTTGATCGCTTCCGCCATGCTGGCGACCGCGACGCGCACAAAGCCATCGGCCGCCGCTTCTGGCGTGACGTTTCCGATGCGTCGCGCAAGATCGCCAAACCCCGCCCGTACGCTGGCCACGTCGACGGGGTCCGACTGCGACGGCCCGAAGATACGCGGGAAAAAATCCGGCGACAATTTGCCGAGCATCACGTTGGCGTCCGTCACCGTCAGCGGTCCGCCGCGCCGGTAACACATCGGCCCCGGATCGGCCCCCGCCGAATCCGGCCCGACGCGGAAACGCGCGCCATCGTAGTGCAGAATCGAGCCGCCGCCGGCCGCGACGGTGTGGATCAACATCATCGGCGCGCGCATGCGGACGCCCGCCACTTCCGTCTCAAAGGCGCGCTCGAACGTCCCATCGTAATGGGCCACGTCGGTCGATGTGCCGCCCATGTCGAAGCCGATGACGCGCCGGAATCCTGCCGACTTGGCGGTGGCGGCCAGCGCCACGACGCCGCCCGCAGGTCCTGACAGGATCGCATCCTTGCCGGCGAACAGGTCGGCGGAGGTGAGTCCGCCCGACGACATCATGAACATGAGTTTCGCACCGGTGCGGGCGACGTCGAGTTCGGTCGCAACACGCGCCACGTAGCGCGACAGGATCGGCGTCAGATAGGCGTCCGCCACAGTCGTATCGCCGCGCCCGACCAGTTTCACCAGCGGCGACGCCTCATGGCTGACCGACACCTGAGCGAAGCCCATGCGACGCGCCAGCGCCGCCACGGTCTGCTCATGCGCCGGGAAACGCGCCCCATGCATGAACACGATCGCCAGCGCGCCGAAGCCGTTGCGGCGCGCGTCGTCCAGATCGCGCTCGACGGCCGCCAGATCGGGCGCACGTTCGACGACGCCATCGGCCAGCACGCGTTCGTCGACCTCCACGACGCCGGCATAGAGTTGCTCGGGCTTGACGATGTTGCGCGCAAAGATCTTCGGCCGCGCCTGATAGCCAATCTCCAGCGCGTGCCGGAAGCCGCGCGTCGTCACCAGGAGCGTCTTCTCGCCCTTGCGTTCCAGCAGCGCATTGGTGGCGACAGTCGTGCCCATTTTCACCGCGCCGATGACGCCCGCCGGGATGGCCTCTCCCGCCGAAAGGCCCAGCAATTGCCGGATGCCCGCGACGGCGGCGTCAGAATAGGCGGCGGGATTTTCCGACAGGAGCTTGCGCGCGTGCAGACGGCCGGCCGGATCGCATCCGATCACGTCGGTGAACGTGCCGCCCCGGTCGATCCAGAAATCCCATGTCCGCCGCACCGGCTTGCGCATCGATAACCCGTGGATTCGCGTCTCTTCGAGCCTATGTATATACTGAAGGATCAGTTAACGGCTGGAGAGTCCTGTGGAAGAGCAGCAACGCGACGCGCCGAAACTCGCCCCCAGTCTGGCGAGCGCGATTCGTCGCGCCCGTATCGAAGGCGCGGAACGCTCCGATGTTGTGGCCGAACTGCGCGGCGCGGAGATCGCGCGGCTCGAAATCCTGCGCGACGCGCTGGGGCCGGTGCTGGCGCAGATCCCCGCGGGGGCGGACCTGTTCGACACCGGTATTGTGCCGGGCGAGCGGCCGCGGCTGTTCATCGACATGATCGGCTTCGTGGAGATGGCGCATGACCGCCGGACCTACAAGTTCATTCAGGATACCCGCCACTGCCGTGTTGTGATGGCCGAAACGGAGCGTCTGGAAACCGCCGTGCAGGCGGTGACCGATTACATCGCCCGCCGCCTCGTCGAGCGCGAGAAGGCCATGGCGTCCGACATGACGATCGAGCAGGCCGCGCGCGCCTTCTCGGACGCGAAAGCCATGCCGGCCCTGACGCCCGCCAACGATGTCGCGCCCCCCACGCAGGCAGCGGCGCTCGACGCGGTTGCGGCCCTTCCGCCGCGCGCCAGACGCGGCTGGTTCGCGACCGCGCTGCTGTTCACCATCGAGGCGCTCGGCTCCGTGGTGCTGTTCGCCCTGCTGACGGCTGCCTTCTACTTCGCCTGGAAAGCCGGCGAGGCGTGGTGGGTGGCGAATTACGCGAAAATCTGACGCACCCCGCCGAATGTCGGGTGTTTTACCGTCTGTCCGCGTTCATCTGAAGATTCCATTCACCTGCAAGTTGTACCGTTCCGGCCTGTGATTATTAGGCTGACGTCATCGGCTCGCCGATGCTGCAGTCGACATTTGTTTTGGGGCGCAGAATGGATCAGGCACAGCAGGCCGGAACGGTTTTCAATATCGACGATCGCCGCGCGACTTCACCCGACCGCATTCTCGGCCGGCTCGTCGCCCTCAACGGCATGCACGGCATCATCGCCAGCCGCATGGGCGGACGGGATGGGGCCGACAACTGGTCGATCGGTCACCTCATCACCATCGTCAACGGTTCGACCCGCGTTGTCGGCGTGGTGTGCGAACTCACCGCCGCCAACCACCAGTGGACCGACAACGAGTCGAACATCGCTCATGTGAAGGTTGAGCTGACGGGCGAGATCATCGATGGGGCGTCAGGGCAGCCTTACTTCTCTCGCGGCATTCAGGCCTATCCGGAACTGGGCGCGGTGGCGCATCGCATCCGGTCGCGCGATCTCGCGGCGATCTATGCGTTCGGCGGGCAGGCCGGCATCGAGATCGGCGTGCTGTCGCAGCACGCCAGCATTCCGGCCGCCATCAGCGTCGACGAACTGATCAACCGACACTTCGCGGTCGTCGGCTCCACCGGCGTCGGCAAGACCACGTCGGTCGCCATGCTGCTGCACAAGTCCATGGCGGTGCGGCCCAATCTGCGCGTGCTGATCATCGACCCGCACGACGAATACAAGAGCCATTTTGCCGATCAGTCCGTGGTGCTCGATTCGGAGAATCTGGAAATCCCGTTCTGGATGTTCCGCTTCGACGAGATCCTCGACATTATTTACGCTGGGCGCACGCCGTCGGCGGAGGAAGCCGACGCGCTTTACGATCTCATCAAATCCGCCAAGGCGCGCTATGCGGGCGTCGGCGCGCCGGCCGCCGGTAATACGGTGGCGGCGACGCTAGCCGCCAACAGCCTGATCCGCCGCCAGGCGGGACCATCTGGCGACGCCAGCAACATCAGCGCCGACACGCCAGTGCCGTATCGCATTTCAGACGCGCTGAAGATCATCGACGAATGGCTTGGCCAACTGGAAAAGCGCTACGCGCTTACCGATCTGCGCTCGCTCAAGAACCGCATGGAGGCGTTGTCGCGCGACCCCCGGTTCAAGTTCATGTTCGGCAGGACGCTGATCGAAGACAACATGCCGAAGCTGCTGGGGCATATTTTTCGCATTCCGGCCGACGGCAAACGCGTGACGATCATGCAGCTTGCCGGCCTGCCGAACGAAGTCGTCAATTCCGTCGTGTCGGTGCTGGCGCGCTATGCATTCGACATCGCGCTATGGAGCGGCCCGACTTACGAAATCGCGGTGATCTGCGAAGAAGCACATCGCTACATTCCCAACGATCTCGGCCTCGGCTTCGGGCCGACGCGGCAGGCGATCGGCCGCATCGCCAAGGAGGGCCGCAAATATGGCGCATCGCTCGGCGTCGTATCGCAGCGCCCGTCGGAGCTGGATTCGACCGTGCTGTCGCAATGCTCCACCATGTTCGCAATGCGGCTGCCCAACGAATCCGACAAGGCGATCATCCGGTCGGCGATCTCGGAATCGTCCGCCAGCATCGTGTCGTTCCTGTCATCCATCGCCGACCGCGAAGCGATCGCCTTCGGCGAGGCGATCCCGACACCGATGCGGATGAAGTTCGCCAATTCCGACCATAAACGCGCCGAACCAGCCCTCATCGATAGCGCAGCGCGCGCGCCGCTGAGTGAGCAGCAAGCGTTCATGCGAGTGATCGCGAAACTGCGGCAGGACAACGGCTATCACTGAGCCGCGACAGGCGGCTCCAGTTCGACCGGCCCCAGCGAGCCGATCTCCCGCGTGCCGGGCAGCAGTCCCCGCGCCTGCGCGCTGACGCTCCAGCCCGACTTCGCCCGCGCGATCCGGTAGAGGTGGTAGACAGCGCGATGGCGCGGCGTGCCCGGCACGGCCGAGGCCGAGCCGACACCCACCACGGGAACTTGCCCCTCAGGCGCCGGCAGATGCGCCACCATCGAGCGATGATTATGCCCGTGCAGGATCAGGTCCGCGCCGTGGCGGGCGATCACCGCCCCAAATCGTCCATTGTCGCTAAGGCCCCGTCCGGGCGTCGCGCCCTTGCGGTAGGGCGGATGGTGGATCAGCACCACGCGCGCCAGCCCGGCCGCCCTGGCGTCTTCCAGCAGATCCGCCAGCGCCCCACACTGAAAGCGGCCGAGCTTGCCGGAGGCGATGAACGGCGCGGTCGGAATGCCGGACGACAGGCCGATCAGGGCGATCTCGCCCCGTACGCGCAGAT